>VHDG01000038.1 GCA_016871475.1 Verrucomicrobiota bacterium | reverse complement strand
TTGCCGGCGACTACATCGACCAGACCTACACGGCGGCGACGCATGGGTCTCGAGACGCGAACTTCTTCTATCTGCAGATGAACCTGAACTTCTAGGAAGCGAGCAACTGCGCCATGGGAGTCAAGGACTCAAGCCATCTCTGTTGCACTTCCTGGTGACACTGGCGATGGAGGTTATCAATGTCTTCAGCCTTCATGAACAGTTGCGAAAACCCGCGAAGTTCCGGATCGATCGCAAGCTCACATGCGCGGATGAAGTGGGCTATGAGGGTCCGAACATCCTCGTCGCCGACGGCGACGCGAATCGTGGTTCGACGAATGCCTGCTGCTCCGAGCTCCTTGTCATTCATCTCAGAATGGCTCGTCAGGGCCGGGCACAAAACCACGGTGTTGGACTGTCCCAAGGACACTTGATGCCCAAACGCCGGTTCAAGCGAATCGAAGAACTGCGTGAATGCGGTCGTGCTCAGCCCGCTGTCTTCGAAATCAAGAGTGAACAAGGGCGCGGGCAGGGCCATTCGCATCAGACGTTTGCGCAGGTCCGAATTCTCGTCGGTGTCCAGCGCGTTGCACTTCACACGAATCCTGGGATGCGATGCGAGCGCCCTGGCGAGCACCGCGGTATTCACACACTTCCGGAGCATCCTCATCTCGAGTGTCTTTGATCCATTGATCACCTCAAAGGCCTTGTCGGCATCCAGGAAGGCGCCCTTCACGTAGAAAACGTTCCAAAACAGGGTCTCATTCCAGCGACGCTCCACCTCGCGCCCAAGGTAGTCGCGAGACTTCATGGTCTGCCCCTTGGGAATGAACATCCGTTCGTTTCGGCCGATGACGCACCCGGCTGTGGCTGTGCCGGACCCGCAGATATCCTTGGTGTAACTGTGTACCAGAAAGTCCGGACGCTCTGACGGATCGTCCCGTTGGAACGGCTGCGAAAGAAACGGGGTGGCGACCGTGCTGTCGAGAATGACGGTCAGATTGAACGAATGAGCGACTTTGGAGATCCCGGGCACATCCAGCACGTAACCATGAGGGTTGCACGGCGACTCGAGGTAGATGTAGATGTGCTTGCCCTCGGCCAGGCGTGCGGAGTGCTTCTCATGCACCCTGGCCAGCGCCTCTTCGAAATCCCCCTGGGTGAAGCCATCGAAAAACTCCACCGCGACGTCCAGATTCGAAGGCTTCTGGTACCAGTCGTGCAACAGTTGAAAAGCTCCGCCATAGATGTTCCTCGAACTCAGAACAATGTCGCGGTGACCCACCAGATGGCTGAGCACCGCATCGATGGCAGCCATGCCCGAGTTGAAATTCCATGCCATGTACTCCCGGGCGAGCGGCCCACACTCCAAATCCACAATGTGATTGGCAAGTGAGATGGAAGTGGGATTGAGCAGCCGTGAATAGACCTCGAGCAACGTCTCACGCCCTTGGAATGCGTCATCGATCCATTCCGTGCAGGCATAGAGATACGTGGCGGTACGGGTGATGACAGGCGTGGAGGAGAACAGTGCCGTGACGTTGTCAAAGATCGGATAAGGCCCCTTGGCAAGCCGGGCCGACTGGCCATCGACCAGCGACTGGTAGGTCGCCCGAAACGGGTTCTGCAGGGTGTCGAGCAGCTTGGCCAACTGGAAGCACAAGAACTTCTTCGCATTGAACCACGCCACACGGTCTCTGCGATCCAATCGAGGCAACTCACGCAAGGTGGCGTCCCAAAGCGCATGGAGGGAGCCGTTGGCCCCGTAGATGTGGGAGGCCAGACTGGCCAGTGACCGGCCCATCTCGGTGGTGGGGACGATCCCAAAATGTTCCAGCTGTTCGCGAACCAGGCCCGGGATATCCTCGGCATCGCTGGTCGATCGTCGGGGACTCAACTGACGGGCTGCCAGGGGCAGGACACGAGATTCCAATGGATCCATGATTGAGAGAAGGGTCGGGCTGCCATCTGGCAGACCCCACCCGCATAGATCCATTCGGAAGTCCGAAGAAAACCTGAATCGGTATCAATTGGATCTTGCGCGGGAGACACGAACGAATTGCTGCCTGTCGCCAGACTTCCACGGCAGCTCAAACCTCTGCTCACTCGTGGAGCTGAGGAGACTCCAATCGATCAGATCGGAGGACACCTCGATCTGGAAGACACCCGGATTAGTGGACCATTCTAGCAGCAGGGATGGCTTGGGAGTCAGCCGGGCGGTGAGCGCCACGCTCTCGGGCGGGAACCCGCCCGCCTGCTCCAGATACAAGTCCAGGATCTCACTTTCATCCAACACCTGATCAAAAACGCGGAGGCGGGCCAGGCCAAAGCTCCCGGAGGAGCCGATCAACCGCTTCCCGGAAACAGCATTGCGCGAGCCGATCCGCATGGGAGCGGCGTGATATCCGTCGAGGGCCTTAAGAAAGCTGCTGGTTGCAAGCCTGCCCGCCCGATACTGCCCAACGCGTTCTCCGTTGAGGAAGGTCTTCACGATCCCCTGCGTGGGTTCGTAGCTCGCCGCGATACAGGTCCATACCCCTGGAATCAGACGGTCTCCCCAACCGAGCAACCCCTCGCCCAACCCGATGTCCAGTCCACCTCGGCCAGGACCGGTTCCCGCCATGAGCACCCATTCACTGGCTTGAGAGGACGAGGGCAACCCCCAGGCAAGCACCGGGACGGCCGTTTCTGGAAAAGATGAAGTCAGATTCACCCATGCCTCCACGACCCGTGCCGAATTCCCGGCAAGCTGAACGGGAGCCGCGGGTCCTACGAAGTGCGTAAAATCCGCTTCAATCATCACCGCAGGGACCCCTTGGATGGCAGCCAAACCAGGCGCCTCTCCATCCGCCGTAAAGACGGAAGGAATCAAGCCGATGCTGCGCCACTCAAGAACAACCCCGGGGTCGAGGCCGCTTGCATCCAGATCGAGGGCGGCTCGATCGGCTCGGATTAAAGGCACACTCAATGGCTCGTTCGGATTCACTCTCCAGAAAACTTCCTGGCCGTCCGGAAACCCATCACGGTCACTGTCGATGCTCACGGGGCTGGATCCGGTTTCGAGTTCGCCCACGAACTTTCCGGTGCCGGTCTCCCAGCCATCCAGAAGCCCGTCCCCATCGGAGTCCGCTCTCAGGGGATCCGTTGGCTCCAAACCCTCCCTGCCCTGCCTCTGCAGCTCCGCCAGATCTGAAACACCATCCTCATCGGTATCCCACCTCAGCGGATGTGTGCCTAACGAAAACTCTTCTGCTGTGGACAGTCCATCCCCGTCGTGATCCTGGGAGGCATCCGAGGCAGAGAGGGGATTCAGCTCCGAAAAACCTTCCTCATATGCATCGGGCAGGCCATCGAGATCGTGGTCTGTTCGCCAGTGAGCTGAGGCTTCCTCCAGGAATTGTCTCCGCACAGCGGTCTCATCCAAAGCACCCAGGTAAATTCGCAGCCGACCCATTGCGAACGAGGGACTGGAACCATTGAACAGGCTGCCATCCTGATCTGACTGAGCCCCCACCCTGAGAACCAGGGGTGGACTCCCGGGCTGCCCGCCAAGGTCCAGTCTCACTCCACTGCGAGCAGCAACTCTTTCCCCGTCCATATAGACAGCCACTACGCCCTGCACGGCGTCATAGGTGTATGCAAGATGGGTCCATCGCTTCGGAGTTGCCCTGGAACCCCAACTCAGGTCTGCACCTCCCCAGTGGTTGACCGCGCCGAACACCACACTCTTGCCATGCCCCAGAGCCAGATTGGATCCCTCCTGCGGCCCGCGCCTTCCCCAGGACACAACCGTCTCCTCCTCGCTGATCGATGGGTTCCAAATCCAGACCGAGATGGAACGGGAATTGTCGCCCGTGAGAAACGCCGGCATCTCAGGTCCCTCCAGGATCAGGTCGCGACTGGATACCTCAACAGCCGGAACACCCTGTATGATCGAGGAGAATGTTGGACCTCGCATCGGCTTCAGGACCGCTCCGAGCCCGTGCTGATCCGGCCAATGCCGCCCGTCGAACGCCATGCCATTCACATTGAAATCCATGGCAACCACGGCCGCAGTATCCGCCGGAATCGAGCCGGAATTCAGAGGGTCGGATCCTCGAATCACCTCAAGGCCGTCAACGGCGCCATCACCATCAGTGTCCCCTCTGAGCGGATCTGTCCCGTCCAGTTCCTCGGCCGCGTCCCCCAAGCCATCCCCATCCGTATCTTGTGATCGTGGGTCAGTGGGAGCAGGCACCCCATCTCGCTGACGTTTCACTTCAGTCCCATCCGGCAGCCCATCCCCATCGGTGTCTGGATCACTCAGAGGAAGCTCCCTGCGAAACTCCTCCAAGTTGCTCAAACCATCTCCATCAAGATCTCCTGACGCATCAGAGGGGTTGAACGGATTCAGCCCAGGAGTTCGTTGCTCCAGCCAGGTGGGAAGCCCATCCCCATCGAAATCCTCAAGCCCAAATCGAGCCGCGTCCCGGTGGAAGTTAATGCTGACCTGAGCCGAGGACAACGCCACGTCCTGAATCCGGAGCTTAGCGATGATGAACTCACCCATCCCCACCCGGCTGGTGACACCTGATGAGGTGGATTGCCGGCCGATCCGGATAGGGATGGGTGATGCCTCGGGGCTTGAGTCCGTGGCCCATGTGTTGAGCTGGCCCGCCTTTGATGCGACCAATGCGCCATCTTGATAAACGCGAGTCATCGATAACGTGGGTGAATACACCACGGCAAGATGGGTCCAGCGGGAAAACACGCGTCGGTCATTCCACCCGAGATCCTGGGAGCCCCAAAGCAACGCTGCACCGAAGTTTGTGTCAGTCCCATGTCCGAAGGAAAAATGGGTCCCAGCAGGGCCGCCGCGTCGGCCCCAGGAGACCAAAACCTCCTCGGGCTGGGGAGATGGATTGAATACCCAGACCTCGACAGTCCTCGCTCCATTGCCGGTGATGGATGCCGGGGCCGGTTGCCCGACCAGGAACGCTCCCTCGTTACCATCGAGCACTCCAGACTTGATGCTTAACCCCAAAGCTCCGTCTGCTTGCACCAACTCAAGGGGACGATTACCCGACGCCACGAAAACTCCCCTCAAACTTCCCCGATTGGTCCAGGAAGAAATCTGAACCTGGGTCTCGGTCACCACATCAAGATCCACGAGAACAGCGCCTTCGACGACGTCTGTCATCATGATGGCAACACAGGCAAGCCACGCAGCCACCCAGCCTCGAAGACAACTGCTCCGGGGATGAAGTAGATCACTGGTTACGTCTTTGGGCTCGAACGTCATTTACGGTTGTCACCAAAACCCAGATGCGAAGAACGCTCCGGGTCCGATGATCGGATTCTGATGCAGCCCCACTACATCGCATCCCAATCCTGCCGGGTCAACAGACGAACCCGGCAGTGTCCCACAATTTGACATTCCTGTCCGGGCTGGCCGCGACTAGGGTCTGCCCATGTTCACCGTGCGCATACCCTCCAATTCCTTTGTGTTCCAGTGGATTGCATCGCTCCTCGTGATCTTTGATTCGACGGCTGCCCTGTCGCCTGCACACGCGCTGCTGAACAGCGGCAGGCCCCTCGTCATCGCGCATCGCGGTTATTCCGCAATTGCCCCCGAGAATTCACGACCTGCATTCGAGCGCGCGCTCGCGGCCGGGTCCGATCTGGTTGAGCTGGATTATCACCATTCGAAGGATGGCGTCCCCGTGGCTATCCACGACTTTACACTGGATCGAACCACAGACGCTGTTGCGAAGTGGGGAGGCAGCAAACTGAAGGTAGCCGACCACACGCTGGCGCAGCTTCGCGAACTGGAATCCGGGCTATGGTTCAAGCCCGCCCACCCACATGCGATGATCCTGACGCTGAAAGAATCGGTCGGGATCATTCAGAATGGCAGCGTCACTCTGATCGAACGGAAAGCAGGCGACGCAGCCACCTGCGTAGAGCTTCTCAAAGAGAACGGGTGGATCAATCAAGTCGTTGTGCAGGCATTCGACTGGAATTACATCCGGGAGTTTCGCGCATTGGATTCGAATCAAGTGCTTGCCGCATTGGGACCGCCTGGAACCAAGGGGGGAAAGACTCTCACCGAAGCAGAGAAGCGATTGAGTTCGGACTGGCTCGATGAGATCAAGTCATTGGGAGTGCAGATCGCCGCATGGAACCGGCAGGTGGACAAGCGATCTGTTGAAGAAGCGCACAAGTTGGGGCTGCGAGTCTGGGTTTACACCATCAACGACGAGGCCACCGCGAACACCCTCATCGAAGCAGGCGTCGATGGCATCATCACAGACAACCCTGCTCTGATCTGGAAAACCTTGGCGACTCGGCCCGCGGCAAAGCAGTGAGCACGAACTGCTGGCCTTGTAGCTGAGAATCGTGTCTTTCAAAGCGCGAGGGAAAGACAGCTCGCTCGCATGGTCTAATCGACTCAGCCCAACCGGGCATAGCCCGAGCATCCTAAAGGATGGACAACGAACCGGGGCATAGGCTTGTCCTCAGGCGCCCCGAAGTCGGACGCGTGGCTCGTTGTCCACCCTTGAGCGTGCGCCTTGCTGATCGAACGTAACCAACGTCAGCGAACGTTCCCCTCAACAGAACGGGTTTGCTCCTGAAAGGTCCTCTGCGCACTATCCGACCCAATGAATCGGTCTGCGCTAACCGCCTGCATCCTGCTCCCCGCCCTTCTGTCGACTGCTGCGAGCAATCTCCTGCCTCCCGGGCATCGTCCAAGGCCAAATGATGCCCACGCCTTTACTCATGCCCGGATCGTCCTTGAGCCGGGAAAGATTCTCACCAATGGCACTCTTGTGATCCGGGCCGGCCGCGTCGAAGCGGTGGGTCACGATGCACCTGTTCCCACCGACGCACGTGTTTGGAACATGAACGGGTTGACCCTCTACGCCGGCTTCCTCGATCCCTACCACCTCCAGGCCGGACTCAGCGCCGCCGTCAACACCACCGCATTCAACCCCGTCACCCGCCTCCGAGAGGCAGGTCTCACCTCCAGTGGTCCTGCACCCTTCCTCGGAGTGCCCGGATCCGAATCCGACCCGGGCAATGCAGGCCCGGGGGAACCCCTTTCAAACGTAACCCCCGAACGCCGCATCGCATCCTCGTTTGTACCCGACAACAAGGCCTTCCAGGAAATGCGTGAGCTCGGGTTCGCTGCCGCATGCATCACCCCCGAAAAAGGTCTGCTCCGCGGTCAGAGCGCCCTCGCGTTGCTGGGCGAAGGCCAGCCCAACGATCTCCTCCTTCAGGAGGACGTCTTTCAACATGCTGATTTTGATACCGACGGCGGCAAGGAGGCGGCCTATCCAAAGTCACTCATGGGAGCTATCGCGGCCTGGCGCCAGGCCATGCTCGATGCCGCGCATCACCGAACCTCCATCAACTCGCACACGCAACAACCCGACTCCACACCGCGCCCCCCGGTCAACCCCGCCCTCACGGCACTGGAGAAAGTCCTGCGCCGCGAACAAGCGATGGTGATTGAACCCGGAAGCGTGCTGATGATGTCGCGAGCCGCACAGCTCGCCCGCGAGATGAGCATCGATTTCGTATTGGTTGCCAGCGGACAGGAGTGGCGACGTCCCGACCTCATGCAGGTGCTGGGCGCTCCGCTGATTGTGCCGGTGGCTTTTCCCGGGATCCCCAAACTGGATTCAGAGGAGGACTGGGGCGAAGTGAGTCTGGACGCATTGAGGGCCTGGGACTGGGCCTCGGAGAACCCCGCCCTGTTGCGCAACCTCGGCCTTGAACTCGCCTTCACCACTCACGGACTGGTGGATCGATCGGACTTCCGGACGAATCTCCGTCGAGCCATTGATCGGGGCCTCTCAGAAGACGACGCTCTGGCAGGTCTCACCACCATCCCCGCGAAGCTCTGCAAGGCAACCCGCTACCTCGGAACGATCGCCGCAGGCAAGCTGGCGAATCTCACGATCGTGAACGGCTCATACTTCGACCCCAAAGCCCGGGTGGTTGAAGTGTGGGTGGAAGGCCGCCGCCACATCGTGAAGGAGGGAGAAAGTCCCTCCCCCAAACCTGCTGATGCCGAAAAATCAAAACCCAAGAAGGACTCGAATGAAGCCCAGACACGAGTCGCCAGAAAACCAGCCGAAGGACGGGGGCCGCTGACCGACCTCAACTCAGGCGTGTTGATCGAGGGGGCCACGCTCTGGACTTGTGGGGCCCACGGGAAAATCGAGAACGGGTCATTGGCCGCCATGAATGGCAAGATCGTGGCCGTAGGCAAATCCATCACGCTCCCGGAGTCCGCAGGCAAGTCCTGGACAAAAGTCGATGGACGCGGCCTGCACATCACCCCAGGGCTGATTGATGCTCACAGCCACAGCATGATCCTGGGGGGAGTCAATGAGCCCACCCTGCCATCGACCGCCATGGTCCGCATCGGGGACGTCATCAATTCCGAGGCGGGCACCATCGCCCAGCAGCTCGCTGGAGGACTCACCACCGCAAACCAGCTTCATGGATCAGCCAACCCGATTGGAGGTCAAAATCAGGTCATCAAGCTTCGGGATGGAGCTTCACCCGAGGGCTTGAAATTCGAGGGAGCGCCCGAAGGCATCAAGTTCGCCCTGGGCGAAAACGTCAAGCAGGCCAACTGGGGCGAGAAGAACACCACCCGTTTTCCTCAAACCCGGATGGGGGTCGGAACTTTCTTTGCCAACCGGTTTACCGCTGCAAGACAGTATCAGGAAGCCTGGGCCACACATCGTTCTCGAGGAGGCCCGACCCCGCGTCGCGATCTTGAGCTCGAAGCCGTGGTTGAGATTCTGGAAGGAAAGCGCCTCATCCATTGTCACTCCTATCGACAGGATGAGATCCTCGCGTTCCTCAGAGTCATGGAGCAGTTCAATGTCAAAGTGGCCACCCTGCAACACGTGCTCGAAGGGTATAAAGTCGCCGACGAAATCGCGCGTCATGGGGCCGGAGCATCGTGTTTCGCGGATTGGTGGGCCTACAAGTTCGAAGTCTACGACGCCATTCCGCACGCAGGCAGCCTGATGCGGGACCGAGGGGTCCTGGTGTCCTTCAACTCAGACTCTTCCGACCTGGCCCGGCGAATGAATCTCGAAGCGGCCAAGGCGGTGAAATACGGGAACACACCCGAGGAGGAAGCGCTGAAATTCGTCACCCTCAATCCGGCCCGCCAGCTTCGAATCGATTCACGCGTGGGCTCGCTCGAGACCGGCAAAGATGCGGATTTCGCTGTTTGGAGCGGCCATCCGCTGAGCACCTTGTCGACGTGCCTTCAGACATGGATCGACGGCGTGAAGTATTTCGACAAAGCCTCCAGCCTGGAACGTTCAAAGCAACTGGCTCTCGAGCGCACACAGTTGGTGGAGAAGGCCCGGCGACAGGGCAAGCCGGCGGACGACCCTTCAACATCCGACGCCGCTCGCGCCGCCTTCTTCCGACGTGTTCTTGAAACCGCACGTCATTCCGAGGCCTTCCAATGCGACGACTGCCAACCCCGGAGATTCATGCCATGACCCATCACCGCCGTTTCCCCATTGCCACCCTGATTCTCCTGTCACTCCTGCCGCGCACTCCCGCGGCTGAATCCCAGGCCGTTCTCCTGCGGGGTGCAGTGGTCCATACGGTGTCCGGAGAGGCTCTCAATCCCGGGCAGGTTCTGATCAAGAACGGCAGGATCGAAGCGGTTGGAAAGGAAGTCGCCGCCGAGGGTGCCAAGGAAGTTGATCTCACCGGACGTCACCTTTACCCCGGGCTTATTGCCGCCACGACCCTCCTGGGCCTTACGGAAATCGATGCGGTCCGTGCGACCCGCGACTCTGCTGAAGTCGGAGGTTATACACCGGACGTCACCAGCTGGATTGCAGTGAACCCTGACTCGGAGCTGATCCCGACCGCGCGCGCAAACGGGATCGCCTACGCCGTGCCCACGCCGCGAGGAGGAGCGGTTCCGGGGCATTCGGGGATGATCAGCCTCAACGGCTGGACTTCTGAGGATTTGGTGTTTCGCAAGCCGCTCGCCCTGCATGCGAACTGGCCTTCCATGGCCCTGAACATCACACCCAAGGAGCAGGCGCAGGATCGTTCGAAGTGGAAGTCGCCGGAGGACCAGGCCAAGCAACGGCGCAAAAGTCTCTCGGAGCTCGAATCCTTTTTTCAGGAGGCCATGGCCTACGCCCGTGCCCGCGAGGCCAGACCTTCGACGCCGGTGAATCCGCCCTGGGAATCCATGCGACCTGCTCTCAGCGGGCAGATCCCCGTCGTGGTCCATGCCAATGACTTCAGGCAGATCCGAGCCGCCGTCGAGTGGGCCAGAACCAACCGACTCCGATTGGTGATTGCAGGGGGCCGGGACGCTGCCCGCGAGGTCTCGCTCCTGGCCAGCAACAAGGTGGGCGTCATATTCGAACATGTCTTCAACCGGGCTTTGCGCGACACAGAGCCCTACGATGCCCTGTTCAGCACACCCGCCTCCCTGGCAAAAGCCGGGGTCACGTGTGCCATCAGCGCGGGAGTGGATGACATGGCGGAGACGGAGATACGCAACCTCGCCTATCACGCTGCCCAGGCCGTGGCATTTGGCCTCCCTGCTGACCAAGCCCTAAAAGCAATCACCCTTCACCCGGCCCAACTGCTGGGCGTCGCCCAGGAACTCGGATCGATCGACGTTGGAAAACAAGCAAGCCTGATCGCCCTCGACGGCGACATTCTGGACATCCGCTCGAATGTCCGATCGATGTGGATCGCAGGGCAACCTGTCGATCTCGCAACACGGCACACCCGACTCTACGACCGCTACCGGCAACGCCCAAAAGCGAATGAGTGACTGGATCCGTTCCATCTTGCCCTCGCATCCGTGTCCTCGTGTGCTGAACTCCGGGTCGCAATCCTTTCCCGTGATGAGCCATGCGAGTCTCCCTGCTCTCGCATGGCGTGTGCTCGCTCTGCTTCTGACCGGATCAACGCTGGATGCCCAAACCCTGATTCCCGCTCCGGCGGCTGATGCAAGGATCGCAAGTGGATTTGAACTGCGTGTGTTCGCCGACTCCACACTCGCAGATGATATCCAGGCGATGACGATCGACTCGGTCGGTCGTGTGGTGGTCACAGGGCCTGGGTATATTCGAACGTTGTTCGACGACAATTCCGACGGATTCGCCGATCGGTCCGTGCCGTTCGCCAAAACGGAAACAGGCGGCATGGGGCTTTGCTTTAGTGGCACCACCCTTTTGTTCTCTGGAGACGGCGGGCTGTGGCGTTATCTGGACGAGAACCTCGATGGAATCGCCGATGCCGCTCCGTTGAAGCTGATGACGTTGAAAGGCGGCGAACATGGAATCCACGGGATCCGCCAGGGACCGGATGGATCCTGGTTCGTGGTTGCGGGGAATGATGCGGGCGCCGTCGCGGGTACAGCCACAGATCCGAGATCGTCTGTGAGGATTCCGCAGGCCGGCAGCATTCTGCGCATGAACAATCAGAACGCGCAGGTTGGGATTTTTTGCCATGGACTGAGGAATCCCTACGATCTGGACTTCAACTCGTATGGGGACCTGTTCACCTACGACAGCGATGTCGAGCGGGAACTCCATCTGCCCTGGTACACCCCCACGCGCGTTTACCACACAGGCCCTGGAGCGCATCACGGCTGGCGGCTCAATGGATATCAGCGGAGCTTCAAACGTCCGGATCACTATCCCGGTGTGGTGCCGGACA
>VHDG01000037.1 GCA_016871475.1 Verrucomicrobiota bacterium | reverse complement strand
CCCCACCACCGGGATGTCAGTGTTGAAGTGCAGGATCCAAAGCTCGGTTTCACTGAACACCTTCAGGAAGGATCTCGCGATCATCTGCCAGCTTTGAAGGTCGAGCTGATGCATCGGCAGCCACTGGCAAAACAAACCGTCCTTCGTCAATCGCGAGCGGACGGCCTGAAAGTGTTCCACCGTATAGAGGGAGCCGGAACCGTCCTGCCAGGGATGAAACAAGTCTGCCACGATCACATCATATCGATTCGTAGAGACACGTGCGTAACGACGCGCGTCGGCAACGTGCAGTCGGACGTCAGGGAGCCGATAGGCCGCCCGGTTTTCGGGCTCAAAATGACGCATCATCGAAACCGCTTCCGGAGAGATCTCGACGGCATCGGCGCGCAGGCCCTGGTGCTTGATCGCCGCCCCCAGCGTGATGCCGGTGCCGGGCCCGAGAAAAAGCACATGGCGTGGATCCGGGTGCAGGAGCAGCGGCAGGTGGGCCTGGCGTCGTTGGGGAACCGTGGCGGATGTGCCTCCCATCTGAAGCCGGTGATTCATCCTCAGAGTGCGTTCCCCGGCGTCGTTAATGAGCACCTCCGCGCTGGCGATTCTACCGGGGAGAAAGTCGAGGACCCTCCAGCCGGGTGGCGGTTCGGTCAGGCGCAGCTCCATCGGTATCAGCAGGAAGAAAAGCAGCACGGATACCCGCCATGTCCAGGACCGCAGATGGGGAGTCAGACAAAGATAACCCGCCACACAGCTCGTCCAGGCGATCTTAAATCCCGCTGCGGGGATCAGGATGACTCCCATGAGCAATGCGCCCAGGGCACCTCCGGCGAAGTTGACAGCGGCGGCGTGCGAAACCCTCAGGCCCGCGTTGCGAGCCAGGCAGACCAGATGGGCAAAGACCGCACCCATCACGAGAGAAGGAAGCACGAAGACCAAAACGGGCAACACCCACTCCTGCCAATGGCCAGGTCTCTCCCCCGAAGCTCCTGCGACTCTCGTGAATAACAAGACCGACAACACCAACGTCAACGCTGCGGTCCCCGTCAGCCAGGCAAGTGCATCCCAAGGATGTTTGGATCTGATCCATGCGAAATGAACGAAGCCTCCCATCGAGGATCCGATGAGATACACGGCAAGAGCCGTCGCAAAGGTGTACGCCGTATTGTCCAAGGCCAGGGAAAGAAACCGCAGCCCGAGCACTTCATAGGCAAGGCCGATCAGTCCGGTGAGGAAAAGCGTGATGAGAATCCGAGTGCGGCCTTCCGAGTTCCCGGGACGATTTGGAATTGCGAATTCCTCGTTGAGTCCGCGGGATGTGCTTCGCGAAAAAAGGCACGCCGCGGCCAACAGGTTGAGCACACCAAAGGCAACCAGTGACCCCACAAGCCCGAGCGACGGAAGAATGATCCAGGCGCCAGCCAGACATCCCATCGCAGCTCCCCCCGTGTTGATGCCTGTCACCCAGCCCATGACACGAGAATCGCGATACGACTGGACGGCGATCTGCTCCATGGCGGGAAGGGTGGCCCCCATTGGGAAAGTCAGCGGGAAGAGTCCCAGGCAGATCAATGCGGCTTGAAGCACGCCTTCAGGGGTCGAAAGCGCCGCAGAGCCTGCCCACGAGTTTGCAACCTTGGCGACAAGCGGGATCCAAAGGATGCCGGCCACCGCGGCCAGACCGATCCACGTTTCGAGCACGGAAAGCGCCCGGTAGGGACAGGAGTGGATGCGTCCTTTTTTCCACCAGAGGGCGCCGGCAGCCAGGCCAGCCATGACGGCGGAGATCAAGCCGATCACGGCAGGAACTTCATGGCCCAGATCCTGCGCCAACCAGCGCGAAAGGACGGACTGTGTTCCCAGGCTTCCGAAGCCGGAGGCAGCGAAGGCCAGCCCCAACATCAGGACCGACGCTCGTGAACCTTGCACAGGCTGTTTGAAACTTGCCAACCCGGATCCAGGTGGAAATGGGGTCTGGAGACATCCTCACGGCACGAGCCGGAGGATTTCACCCGAGCAACTCTTTCACCACCTCAGGCTTTCAAGATACTTGATGCTCTGAGGAATCTGCTTCGCCGCCGCAGTAGCCTCATCCTCGATGAAATAGTGTTTCACCCCGACTTCCTTCGCAGCCTTGAGGATGGAGGCCCAATCCATCTGCCCCTGTCCAAGGACAACATCATCCTCGACATTCGACTTACCGGTGAAGTCCCCCTTCACACCTTTTCGCAGGTCTTTCAGGTGCATCAGCTCCCAACGTTTGCCGTACTTCTTCAGGTAAACCACAGGATCGAAGCCGGGGTGAACCACCCAAAGCACATCCATCTGGTAACGCACGTTCTTCGGATCCGTTTCTTCCATGAGCAAATCCATGAAGGTCCGATCCTTGTAAGGCCGGAATTCATAGCCATGGCAGTGATAGAAGAATTTGATGCCTTTTTTTCTGAGGACTTCCCCGGCGCGGTTAAAAACCTGGATGGCATCGCGGCACTCCGCCTTATCGAACTCTCCCTGGTGTGAAATCCAGGCGCACCCGGCGTATTCAAGTCCAAGAGTCTTGGCATCGTTGGCGATCCCCTCCGGGTCGGTCTTGTAACGGTCATACGGGAAGTGACCGCTGACAGGCTTCAGCCCGGCCTCGTCCAGCATGGCCTTGAACTTCGCTGGCGAGAGGTTGTAGGTGCCGGCGAGTTCCACGTTCTTGACCCCCAGGTTCTTGACCATCTGGATGGCGGCGGGAACATTCCGGGTAAACTCAGCCCTCAGGCTGTAGAGCTGAAGGCCCACGGGCCCTTTGAAACTGCGGCCAGTGCCCACCTGCGCGGTGGCAGGGGCCGCTGTGATGATCAGCCCTGCAAGGATGCCGAGGCCAGATGCTATGAGATTGAATGCGTGTTTCATGGTCGGGATCTAACTCGACCCAGCCTCCGAAAGGAAAGCCAGAATCGACTCTTATTCATCTGAACTCTTTCTCACCCAAGGCGGGCTCCCAGGGATGACACATCCGCCGGAGCAGACTCCGATCCGGACTTCCTGTGATCACCTCAGGCGACTCGTGTTAGTTCGGTGTGTGGATTTCCTGGTTGGTGGTCGCGTTGAAAATCTTGAACTCCTCCGCATGCAGGCTGCTCTCCGGACGGAAGGACAGCTTGCCGAAATACTTCTTCTCCATGTCGATGAAGAGCTGTTGGTCTTCGGTACGAAGGCGGTCCAGCACATTGGGATTGACGAGGATCTTGAGTTGGAAATCTGACTCGTCCCGGTGCCGCCGTTTCAGGATCTCGCTCAGCTTGCGCTGAATCTCGACGCTCATGGTCAGGGCGCTCTTCACCTTGCCCCGGCCCTTGCAATACGGACAGTCGTCATACACCGAGGAGTGAATGCTCTCCGTATGCCGTTGCCTGGTCATCTCCATCAAACCGAGCTGGCTGATGGGCAGGATATGCGTCTTGGCGCGGTCCCGTCGCAAACCCTCCTTCATGCGCTGATACACCTGCCGCTGGTCGCGGGGATGCTTCATGTCGATGAAGTCCAGAACGATCAAACCTCCGATGTTCCGGAGCCGCAGCTGGCGGCAGATTTCCTCGGCTGCCTCCAGGTTCACCTTGAGAATGGTGCTTTCCTGATCCTTGCCACCCTTGTGCCGGCCGGTGTTCACATCGATGGCGACCAGGGCCTCAGTTTCATCCACAACCAGATAGCCGCCGCTCTTCAAATGCACCTGGCGGGAAAAGGTGTTGTCCAGCTGCTTGCTGATGCTGAACCGATCGAAAATAGGCTGCGGATCGGAATAGAGCTTCACCTTCTCAACCGACCGACGGCTGATCTTGGCAATCATGGACGAGATCCGGTCGAACTGCTGCTGGCTGTCCACCACGATCCGCTCGACGTCCTCCGTCAGGAAGTCCCGCACGGTTCGTTCAACAAGATCCGGCTCCTGGAAGACGCAGGTGGCTGAGGGCTGGGTCTTGATCCGTTCCTGGATCTGATTCCACTCCTCCAGCAGGAGCGCCAGGTCACGGACGAAATACCTGGCCTGCTGATCCTCGCCTGCGGTGCGGATGATCACGCCCATCCCCTCAGGAATCGACAGCTCGCGGAGGATGCGTTTCAAGCGCTGGCGTTCCTCCTGGCTTTCGATCTTGCGGGAGATGCCGGACTGGTCGGAGTTGGGCAACAGGACGAGGTAACGGCCGGGCAGGACCAGGTTGCCGGTGATGCGAGGGCCCTTGGTTCCGATGGGGCCCTTGGTGACCTGCACGATGATATCGCTGCCCGAGGAATAAAGCCGCGGAATATCCTTCTGAGTGATCCGGGGGCGATCGCGCCGCCGGTTGTCACGCTCAACCACCTCGACTCCGCTGTCGAAATTGTTCGGAACGATATCCCAGTAGTGAAGGAACGCGTTCTTCTCAAACCCGATGTCCACGAAGGCGGCTTTCAGCCCATCCTCCAGGTTCCTTACTTTCCCCTTGAAGATGCTGCCGACGAGCCGTTCGGTGGTGGTGCGCTCAATGGTGAACTCATCCAGCTTTCCCTCGATCAAGACGGCGACGCGCAACTCCAGGGATTCGGCGTTGATAATGACTTCCTTGTGCGACCGCTGCTTGGGCTTGATCAGTCGGGCGACGGCGTTGAACACGCGGCCAGCCGCCGCCTTGATGCTTGCGATGATCCCATCGGGCTGGGGATCGGGCACGTGGGGGGGCACGTAGGGAGCCTCGGGCGGAGGAGCGGGTGGCAGAGCGGCCTCGGGGGTTGAGGCCTTGGGCGCCGCCGGAAGCCCCTCAGGCGGAAGCCCCGCGGCGATGTTCTCGGAACGTTCGATCTCGCGGGCATAGCGGCCGCGATCATAAACCGGCTCCGAGCCGCCGAGAGTTGCAGCAGCGTCCTTGGCCTGCGCGGCTGTGCTGCGCTCCTGGGGGCGATGGCCACCCTGTTGCTGCTTGGGTTTGAAGTGCATGCCGCCTCGACGACGGCGTCCAAAGTTCTTGTCACTCATGTTCTAATAGTTCCTGCGGTACAGGTGGATGTTCTGCAAAAGGCCCATCGCGATCAGGGAGCATAGGACCGATGAGCCGCCCGAACTGAGCAGCGGCAACGGAACCCCCGTGACGGGCATGATGCGTATGTTCATGCCGATGTTGATGAAGATCTGGCTGAAGAGCAGGGTTACAACCCCGGCAGCCAGAAGGCGCCCAAGCCGATCGCGGGCTTGGGCTGCGTTACGTATCCCGGTGAACAAAACAACGGAATACAGGGAGATCACGATGAAGCTCCCCAGGAATCCCTTCTCCTCGGCAATCACGGAGAAGATGAAATCGTTGTGCGCGACGGCCCTGGGCAGATAGCCCAGGGTTATTTGCTGGCCCTGCCCCCAGCCCTTGCCCAGCCAGCCGCCTGATCCGACGGAGATCAGGGCCTGCTCGACGTTGTAGGAATGCGCCCGTTGCTCGCGCCGCAACCGGGCACGTTCCGCTTCAGGCGCGTTGGCAGCGAAATTCATCCCAAAGTACACGAGCAGGCGCCGGCGTTGGTAGTCCTCCAATTTGAAACGCCAGGAGGGAGGAGCGAAGAGGATGTCCACCAGAAGCAAGGTGATCAGCACCACACCGCCGCCAACGAGCTTGATCAGCCATTTTTGCGGCGCTCCCGCGCTCCAAAGCATCACCAGCCCCACGGGCAGAAACAGAAGCGCAGAACCCAGATCCGGCTCCTTCAGGATCAGGAGAAACGGCAAGAGCATCAGTCCGATCGCTTTCCAAAAAACGCCCGGCTGACGCAGCTCATCCAAGGGACGGCTCAGAAAGTTCGCCATCATGAAAATGAATCCGATCTTGGCGAACTCAGAGGGCTGAATCTGCACCGGGCCGAAGTCGATCCACCGCCGCGCGCCATACACCTCCTTGCCGACCACAAACACGCCAAGCAGAAGAAGCATGCAGGCCCAGTATGCCACCAACGACCATCTCGCCAACCAGCGATAGTCCGCCATGCACACGACCGTCGCGGCCGCGAGCCCCACAAGCCCATAGACAATGTGCAAAAAGAACGGCTGCCGGAACCATGGACGGCTGGCAAAAACCTCGTTCGTCGCGGTCGCGCTGTGAATGAATGCCGCTCCCACCGCCAGCAAGCCCAAGACGGCGATGATCTGAAGCCAGTCGAGACGGACTCGTTGGTCCTGCTCCAGCTTGCCGATCATGGGTGCCTCCTTCCGTGAACGCCGGAGTCTCCCTGCGCTGAGGACAGCGTAAAGCCGGCGTCACGCTTGCGAATGGCTTCGAATATCTCGCGGGCGATCGGCGCGCAAGTGTTGCCGCCGGATACGCCGCTCTCCACCATCACCAGGACCACGTAGCGCGGATCTTCGAACGGCGCGAAAGACGCGAACCATGTCGTGTGATCCACGACCCTCCCGCGCGGATCCGTCACCTGAGCCGTGCCTGTCTTGCCGGAAATGGTGTACCCGGGTATCCGAGCCGCCTTGCCCGTGCCCCCTTCCTCAACATCCGCCCGCATCGCATCCCGTATGATCCCCAGAGTTCTCTGCGAAACAGGAAGCGTTCCCCTCACCCGGGCCCGCTCATACACCCAGGCCTGGCCTGCCATCAAGGGATCCTGCGGAACCAGCTTGTCCACGAGTCGCGGCCACAGAACTTTTCCCCCATTGGCAATCGCGGCAGTCATCACCGCCATCTGAAGCGGCGTGACGTCCAGAAAACCCTGGCCAATGCATAGGTTCGCCGTATCCCCTTCCCTCCATTCCACCGGTTTCTCCCCCGGCTTCGGCAGGGATCCGGGGACCTCCTGGCCAGGCAATGGAATCCCGGCCCTCTCACCCAGATGAAGCGCCCTCGAGATCTCCAGGATCCTGTCAACACCCGCCCGAAGTCCGTTCGAAATGAAATAGGTGTTGCTCGATAAAATGAACGCCCGCTTGAAGTCGTAATCGCCCGGAGGCGCCGTGTCTCCAATGGGTCGCCGTCGATCCACCCGGATGTAGCCCGGGTTGTACATGATCTGATTCGGATCCAGCCCCGACTCCAGACAGGCCATGGCCGTGATGATCTTGAAGATGGATCCAGGCGCGTAGTTCTCCTGGATCGCCCGGTTGATTTGCGGGCGAAGTTTCGCATCGGTCAGGACAGCCCAGTCTTCATGGCTGATCCGTGGCACAAACCGGTTGGGATCGAAGGAGGGGGCGGAGGCGAGCGCAAGGATGTCGCCGTCACGACAATCCATGACCACAACCGCTCCCCGGGTGTTGTTCAACGCAGCCTGGAGCCCGCGTTCGGCTGCGCGCTGGATGGAGAGATCAATCGTCAGGACCACGTTCGTTCCGGGCTCTGCTTCCACCCATGTGCTTTCCGATTGTCTATAACCGAGGTTGTTCACGAGCACCGACTTCATACCCGCCCGCCCCGACAGAGTTTCGTTGAAAGCACTCTCGACCCCGACCTTTCCGCTGTAGTCAGGAAGTCGAAAATCGTAATCCGCCTCCTCTCCTTCCCGTGACTGGTTGTCACGATGCAGGTAACCCAGGAGATGTGCCGCAGTGGTGCCGTAGAGGTAGAACCGCCGGGGTTGAACATCCAGATCAAGACCTGGCGGAATGATCGGTTGTTCCTGAAAGCGGGCGACCTGCTGGGGAGTCAGCTGATTGATGAGAGGGAGCGGCAAAGCCAGTTGGGCCTGGTAGTGCTTCTTGAACTCCTCGCCGCTGAGCGAGATCGGTTGGCCCACGATTTGAGACAGTCGGAAGCAGAGGTTGCTTGCGACCCGATAGCGGGCGATCGATTCAAGAGCGATGCGTTCATCGCGCTTGAGAGGATGGGAAGGACGGATCCGGCGCCATTCCTCCTTGAAAAGCCGGGGCAGTTCCTCGAGGTAGAGGCTGATTCGGTAATTGGCGGTGTTGTCCGCGAGCGCGACTCCATTGCGGTCAAGAATCTTCCCGCGGTCTGCCGGAATCCGAACCGTTCGATAAGCCTGAGCCCGCTGATCCTCCACGAATCTGCGGGAAGCCACGACTTGGACGTACCAAAGGCCTGCGAGCAGCACGATCATGCCGGCCAGGACGACGACCGTAAGCGTCCGCATCTGCGGATCATTCTTCTTGAGCTGGTCAAAAATCAGCATGACTCAGCTCCTCCCCCTCTTGATCTGGCGATTGGAATGCCCTGTCGGGTCCTGAATGGTTTCGTAGCTGAAGCCCCGCAACAGCCAGGCAAACAACCAGAACCACGCAGGCGTCATGAACCCACCTGCCAGCGCCATGACCCCCCACTGCCAGAGTGAAGTCCAGCCGACCATGGGTTCCAAGGACGTGTTCAGAATGAGGATCAGGGTGATCACCGGCGCCGCCGCACTCGCACAGGCGCCGATCACGAACTGCGCATAGGTTTGGTCTCGCAGGATCAATCCCCGATAACGTTCGATGATCACGCCGGCCAGGAACAGCGGCAGGATCGAGATGCCCAGCGGATTCCGGGAGAGAGAGTCCATCCAGAGTCCCCCGCAGATGGAGATG
The DNA here is from genome assembly GCA_016871475.1 of Verrucomicrobiota bacterium. Classification (GTDB taxonomy): domain Bacteria; phylum Verrucomicrobiota; class Verrucomicrobiia; order Limisphaerales; family UBA11320; genus UBA11320. Next base: position 3,309 of record VHDG01000037.1, on the reverse strand, counting down.
GTCGTGGAAAGTCCTAGGCCGGAGGTCAGAGCGGCATAGACGACGAGGCTGGGGAGGAGATCGGGCTGGGCACCCAGCAGCGCGCGAGGCCAGTTGACGGACGTTTGGAGGAACACGATCCCATAGGCCGCACAAAGCGTGAAAATGACATTGAGGCGGTTCATGGCCAGGCCACCCACACTTCTTCAAGGGCGCTGAGCCTGGCTGCAAGTTTCACCCGGGCTTCGAGATGCAGGCCGTACTGAACCCGGCGAACATCCGCCACCTGCCCCACGAGTATCCCCTTCGGAAAAATTCCTCCCAACCCGCTGGTTCGAACCCACAGGCCCGGGGTGAGCTCGCTGGAACCGGAGAGAAACTTCAACTCCACGACGCTGTCGTCCACCGGCCCACCCCCCGAGGGAGCAATCACGCCGTGGTCCCGTGTGGACTCCACCAGCACCGAAACACGACAATCAGGATCCCCCAGCAAAACCACTTGGGAATGGGTGTAACCGGTTTCGGAGATCCGCCCCACCAGAAAGCCCTGAGGCGACAGGACAGGAAGATTGTTGGTGATGCCGTCGCGGGAACCGCGATTGATGCGGATCGTTCGCCACCAGTTGGCCGGGTCACGGCCGACGACCACGGCGGACCGCAGCTTCCAGGGTGCCTGTTGGGGCAGGGATAGCGCTTCGCGCAGCCGGTTGTTCTCCTTGACCGCCTCATCCCACTGACGAGCTTCAAGTTTGAGACGCTGGTTTTCATCCCGAAGAGCGAGCAGTTCCTTCACAAGGTCAGGACGTGACATCAGGGCGGTGGAGGCTGAATCGGCGATGCTCCTCGTTGAATTGGCGAGGCCGAAGAAAGGCAGGTATAGACCGCCCACGAGGCGGCGGATCCCATGAGCAACCCAATCGGACTGGCTCAGGAGGGCCAGTACAAACAGGGCGACGAGAACCATCGCGATATAATGCGAGCGTTTCAGCATGCGTTCAGCATCGGAGACAGAGGCCGGAAAGGCCGCTGGATCCGGGACGAACGCTACAGCTTGCTGGATGAGGAGGTGACGCGCTTGAGGAACTGCAATTCCTGGAGAACGCGGCCGGTCCCCTCAGCGACGGCGCTGAGCGGATCATCCGCGATGTGGACCGGGAGGCTGGTTTCTTCCGAAATCAGGCGATCGATACCACGTAACAAAGCACCTCCCCCGGCCACCACGATGCCACGATCCACCAGGTCGGCGGAAAGTTCCGGGGGACAGCGCTCCAGTGTAATGCGAATAGACTCGAGAATGCTTGAAAGCGGTTCCTGCAAAGCCTCGCGAATTTCCTCCGAACGAATGGTCAACGTCTTCGGCAGTCCGGAACTCAAATCACGACCTTTGACATCAAGCGTCAACTCCTGCTCCAACGGAAAGGCAGATCCGACCTTGATCTTGATCTCCTCCGCTGTGCGTTCGCCAATCATCAAGTTGTAGGCCCGCTTCATGTGCGCCACGATCGTCTCATCAAACTCGTCTCCGCCCACCCGAAGGCTTCGACTAAACACGATTCCGGCCAGGGAGATGATGGCAATTTCACAGGTGCCCCCGCCGATATCGACGATCATGTTGCCCGCCGGTTCATGAACCGGCAGGCCGACTCCGATGGCCGAAGCCATCGGCTGTTCGATCAAATAAACCTCGCGCGCTCCAGCATGCGTCGCTGAGTCTTTTACAGCCCGTTTCTCCACTTCGGTGATTCCGGATGGGACCGCCACGACCACCCTGGGCGCGATCAACTTGCGATGATGCACGCGCTGGATGAAATGTCGCAGCATGGCTTCGGTAATTTCGAAGTCAGCGATGACCCCGTCTTTCATCGGCCGGATGGCGACGATGTTGCCCGGGGTGCGTCCCAACATCCGTTTGGCTTCCTCACCCACTGCCAGAACGTTGGTGGTTCCTGCATGAATGGCCACGACGGACGGCTCCCTCAATACGATCCCTTGATCGCGCACATAAACGAGGGAGTTCGCCGTGCCCAGATCGATGCCAATGTCGTTGGAGAACAGGCTTTTAACTTGTGCGAACATGAATTGTGCCTAGCACGGGGCGCAACTTAGGTGGCTATTCCGTCCGGGGTCAAGTGCGAACACCAAACCGTAATTCAAACCGGCAAAGCCTGCCAGATGCCTCCCCAGGTCATCCGGCGGGCAATCGGAGCCACGTTTCGTCAACAACCTGAGTCACAAAACCCAGAACCTTCTTTGTGAGACCGACCCGACACCAAGAACCCGGAGATCCCCTGCCAGTGATTGGTGGCAAGCCTGGCCGCAGACCACAAAAAAAGCCCCGGCCGTTTCCGACCGGGGCTTGTGTTCTCAAGGAGCTATTGGAGCCCTAGGGGGCGAGTTGCTCAGGGCTTCCGCAGACGGAAGTATTCGGAAGGACCCGCCGGTACAATCGTGGCGGACATCTTCCCGGCCGAAGCCACTGGGGCCCAGTTGGGCTCAGTCACACTGCTCGTGGACTCAAGGACGTATCCAGCTGCCCAGGCAGGCCAGCTGATCCGAACCAGATCCCCGTGAACCGAGGCCGAAGTGGCAGGTGCCGATGCGATCGGGATGCCCGCAGCCGTCGGCCCGCCCAATGCGGCGAGCGCCGACTTCGACATCGCCCCAGCCGAGATCTGGATGCTGTTCACCCACATCTGACGACGTTCATCCTGATCGCCATCCCCGAACAGAATGGCAGAAGGACGCAGCGCGCGGCGGGGGTTGTCCAACGACTGATTCGCGGTCCAATCGTCCTGGAAGATCCCATCGACATACTTGGTCACTCGAGGCGGCGTGGCTGCCATATCGTAAGCGGCAGCAACACGATGCCATGCACCGGCAGTGAATGCACCGGTGCCTTTGTAGCCACCACCACCCTGGCCGAAGTTGTTCCCCTGCCAGAAGAGGTCGCCGTCGTCGGTGTTGTTGGCGGAGTTGATCTGGATCAATGAAGCAGCTCCAGGACCTGTCGTTGCCACAAAGATGTCCATCACCAGGGTGTACTGGTTCACCAGGGTGCCGCCACCGTTCGGCGATATACCATGGGTCATGAGGTAACCGAGGTTGCGGCTCAGCCCGCCCGGAACTTCCATCACCTGCGCCGGCTCACCATTGATATCAGGCACGGTAACGTCCATCGCGGTCGTGCCAAACAGGGTAAGGCCAGCGGTGTCACCATTCGGACCATCGAAGTACTCCAGAGACTTTCCGACCGTCGCCGCGAGTTTGTTCCCGTTGAAATCCCACTGTCCCGCCACCTTGCTCGCGGGCAGCACCAGGGGAATTCCAGAG
>VHDG01000036.1 GCA_016871475.1 Verrucomicrobiota bacterium | reverse complement strand
CCAAGTTTCCCATCCCAAGCCATCTGCTCTCCCTGCTCCGACACGGTGTCCGGTTCAAGGATCGGGAAGCAGTCGAAATGGTTCTCACAACCTGCCGGAAGATGGCCAGGGGCGGCATATGCGATCAGCTCGGAGGTGGGTTCGCCCGCTACTCTGTCGATGAGAAATGGCTCGTTCCCCATTTCGAAAAGATGCTCTACGACAACGCCCAGCTGCTTCATCTCTACCTGGATGCCTATCTGGTGTCCAAAGACCCGATGTTTGCCCAGGTGGCTCGCGACATTCTTGGCTATGTGCAACGGGATATGACGCATGCGGAGGGAGGTTTCTATTCGGCTGAGGATGCCGACAGCGAAGGGAAGGAGGGGAAGTTCTATTGCTGGACCCTGGCGGAGCTGAAAAGTTTGTTGACGAAGGAGGAATTGGAAGCAGCTACGCGTCACTTTGGCCTCACGGAGAAAGGCAACTTTCATGACCACAGCGATCCCGACCCGCTGCCCAATCTGAACGTATTGAGTCAGGTCGAGGACAAGCCGGACGATAAGGAAGCACCGAGGATCAAATCTGCGCGGGAGAAAATGATGAAAGCCCGGGGCCAACGCGTTCGGCCGCATCTGGACGACAAGGTGCTGTCCTCCTGGAACGGGCTGATGCTGGGAGCGACGGCCCGGGCAGGAGTGATACTGAAGGACCCGGCCTGGCTGGCGATGGCGGAAAAGAACGCTTCGTTTCTGAAGGCGAAACTTTGGGATTCGAAGGAGAAGGTGCTTTATCACCGATGGCGGGATGGAGCCAGGGATGCCTCCCGCTTGTTGGACTCCAATGCGTTCCTGCTGTGGGGACTGGTCGAACTGTATCAGGCGACACTGGACCCTTCCCACCTCGAGTTTGCTGTTCAGGTGGCGGAATCGATGTTGACCCTCTTCTACGATCCCAGGGAGGGAGGGTTTTGGCAGAGCGCTGAGACATCGAAGGATCTTATTTTGCGGGTGAAGGAAGACTCGGACGGAGCGGAGCCTTCCGGGAACGCGGTGGCAACCCTGGCGTTGCTCAAGCTGAGCGCGATGACAGATCGATCCGACTTCCGCGAAGCGGCGGACCGGACGCTCCGATTGTTCTCGCCGAAGCTGAGGCAACATCCGCAGCACATGGCATTTTTTCTTACCGCTTTGGATTTTGCCCTGGAGCCTCCGCAACGCGTTGTCCTGGCGGGGAGTCGGCACGATGCCAAGGCCCTGCTGGAGGCAAGCCATTCGGTTTATGAGCCGCGTCGCATTCAACTGGGCACGGAGGGACTCGTGGAGCCGTTTGCACGCACGCTCAAGCCCGTCGAGGGGCAGGTAGCTGCCTATGTGTGCCTGGGATCCATGTGCAAAGCTCCGGTGAGAACGGTGCCGGCGTTGCTCGAACTTCTCGGCTCGCCCAAGCCGAATGAACCCTGATTGCTATGCGAATCTGGCTTGATCGCTTCACCCACGCTTTCCCCCTGTGGGTGCTGGGAGGCGGGCTTCTTGCCCTGGTGGAGCCAGGGCTGTTCCTCTGGATGACTTCGAAGCACGTCGTGCTGGCACTCGCGGTTGTGATGTTGGGCATGGGGTTCACGTTAAGCTGGGATGACTTCCGTGGCATCGCCCGAATGCCTGCCGCTGTCGGCACAGGGTTTGCAGCACAATACGTGATCATGCCGCTGATGGGATGGGCGAGCGCCTTGTTGTTTAATCTGCCGCCGCAGATAGCAGCGGGCCTGATCCTCGTCGGTTGCTGCCCCGGTGGAACGGCGTCCAACGTGGTGACCTACCTCGCACGAGGAAACGTGGCACTGTCAGTCGTCATGACGGCCTGCTCGACCTTTGCGGCGGTGTTCATGACGCCCTTGTTGACCCAATGGCTCGCCGGGAAGTACGTGGATGTGAACCCTTGGGGACTCTTCCTTAACACCCTTCAAGTCGTGGTGGCACCCGTGCTTGCAGGCGCGGTTCTGACCCGTCTCGCACCCCGAATGGTCGCCCGAGCCATGCCGGCCTGTCCGCCCATCGCCGTCATCGCCATCGTGCTCATCTGTTCAAGCATCGTGGCACGGAACGCCACTCAGATTCAGGAATCCGGCTTGCGGATCCTCGGGGCTGTCGTCGCACTCCATACGGGAGGGTTTGCCTTGGGATATCTTCTTGCACGGGTGCTGCGGTTTGAAGAGCCCGTCGCGCGCACCATCTCCATCGAGGTGGGAATGCAGAACTCGGGTCTGGGCGTCGTGCTGGCGCAGGCACACTTCACTGACAAGGCGACGGGGGTCTGCCTGGCGGCTGTCCCATGCGCCATCAGCAGCATCGTCCACTCAGTGATCGGAAGTCTCCTGGCGGGACTTTGGCGGTTAAACAGCCATCGTCAGAAAACGCCGGCCGCACAAGCGCCTACTTCCGCTTCTCGATAAGGTACTTGTTCACTTTGGGTGCAATCACGACCCGGCAATATCCCTTTTCCGGATTCCGTCGGAAATAGTCCTGATGATAGGCCTCGGCAGTGTGGAACTTGGAGAGCGGAGAAATCTCCGTGACGATGGGGCTCCTGAACTTGGGCTGCGCGCTGGCCTTGGACTTTTCCGCCGCGATCTTCTGGGCTTCGTTGTGCCAGAAAATGACGCTTCGGTATTGAGTGCCTTCATCAGCGCCCTGCCGGTTCAGCGTGGTGGGGTCATGGACCTTCCAGAAGGTGTCCAGAAGCTGTTCGAAGGAGACCTTGGCCGGATCAAACTCGATCTGAATGACCTCGGCATGTCCCGTCGTGCCTGTGCAGATGGCTTCGTAGGTTGGATTGGGGGTGGTGCCACCCGAGTAGCCTGAAACGACGGCCTTCACGCCTTCGACAAGCTCGAAGACCGCCTCAGTGCACCAGAAGCAGCCGCCCCCGAAAGTGGCCAGCTCTGTCTTCACTGTCGGGGTCGGGGCTGGAGCCGGCGACTTGGGTGCTGGATCTTCTGCGTTCATGGTCATGGAGAAAGTCAGGAGAAGGGCGGTCGTGATGACGAATCGAGCAATGGATGCCTTTAAGCTCATGCCGCAAAGTAGCGCTCCGACTCCAGGTAGCGCAACCCCTCAGACGATCTCGACAGGACACTTGGGAATGGCATCCAGAAAAGCCTGGCCATAGCGTTTCACGAGAACCCGGTTGTCCAGAATCACAACGATGCCCTGGTCAGACTTGTTTCGAATCAATCGCCCCACCCCCTGCCGGAACTTCAGGATGGCCTCGGGCAGGGTGAACTCGAAAAACGCATTGCCCCCGCGAGCCTCGATGGCCTCGATCCGGGCTTCAATCAGGGGATGATCTGGCACTGCAAACGGCAGTCTCGTGATGATGACGTTGGAGAGACTCGCGCCCGGCACATCGATTCCGGTCCAGAAGCTGTCCGTTCCAAAGAGAACAGAATCAACATCCTCCTTGAACTGCTGGAGCAACGCGGAACGGGGAGTCCCAGTCCCCTGGACGAAGCAATCGACTCCCAACTGCTCGAAGAACGGGATCATGGACTCCCCAAGCTCTTTCATCAAACGACTGTTGGTGAAGAGAACCAGCGCTTTGCCATGAGTCTGAGTGACGAAGCGCTCGATTTGGGCGATGAGCGCCTCGCGGTAACCGGGGTCCCTGGGATCAGGCATCTTTCCGGCGACAAATACCTTCATCTGGGTGGGATAATCGAAGGGCGATCCCACCTGAAGAAGGCGTGCCGACCCGCCTCCCACCCGGCCTGCAAAGTAAGCAAGCGGGTTCGAGGGAGTCCTGGACTGAGAGCCTGGCTTGCGGGCTGTGATGGCTTCAGACACTCCCAGAGTGGCGCTCGTCATGATGACGGAGCTCTCAGAGCCAAACAGCCTGTCACGCAGGAACGCAGAAACATCCACCGGCGCGGCGCAAAGGCTGAGGTTCTTATGAATCTTCCCGCTCCTCTCCACCCAATACACCTGATCCTCGGCCTTTTGACCCAGAAACGTCACCAGCCCCTCCTTTAACTCCGAGATTCTGCGATTGCACTCCATCAGCTCTTCCCCCGTCTCCGAGTTGTTGGAGGTTTCAATCAGGTGCGCGACGGTTTCTCGCAACCCCTGCAGCCCGAGGCTGAGTGTGTCGGGAACAAGGTCTGGACGCCGAATCCTCAGTTCAGTCCATGCACGCCGCCTCGCCGCACCGGCAATCTCAGCTGACTCATCGGGTTCGCCGGAGGGCTCCCTTTCCTTTGTAAGATCATCACAAGCATCTTCGATACGGGTGAAAAAATCGTCGCTTTCATAAAGAAGGCGGCCGATTTTTTCGACCTGTGTCGGCTCGCGCAGCGTGGTCAGAATTCCCTTGCCCGATTTCGGATTATAAAGTCGGTGAAGCGCAAATCGGACCTGTCCACTCGAGACGGAGAGTCCGATGTGGCGGGCTGCGATCTGTTCGACCGTGTGAGCTTCATCAAACACGACGAAATCGTTCTTGAACAGAATGCCGGTCTCCTGCGATTCGGTGCCCGAGAGCAGGGTAAAGAAAAGCGTGTGGTTAAGGACCACGACATCGGCGCTCAGGATCCTTGACCTGGCTTTTTGGAAGAAGCACAGGCCGTGGCTCTTGGCGAAGTCAGAACCGTGCCCGCAGGATTTAGGCGAGCAGAGGCCCCGTTCGGAGCAGACCATGGACCAGACCTTCGGATCAGGCTCGAACTGGAAGTCCGACAGGCTTCCCTCCTGCGTCTTGTCAGCCCACTCACGAATCCGCTCAAGCTCCTCGCTTTCAGAGGAGGTGAACAGTCCTTGAGCCTCACGGATGGCCCGGTGAAGCCGGCGACGGCAGAGATAATTGGCCCGACCCTTGAGCATCGCATACTGGAAGGGGTCGGGGAGGATGTGCAGAAGCGCGGGAAGATCCTTTTGGGTGAGCTGTTCCTGCAGGTTGATGGTGTGGGTGCAGATGACCGCCTTCCTCTTGCGTGCCAGGGCAAAGAGAATGGAAGGGATGAGGTAGGCCATGCTCTTGCCCACCCCTGTGCCCGCTTCGACGATGAGGTGCTGGCCCTCGACAAGAGCACGCATCACCGCCACAGCCACTTCCTGCTGCTGCGGCCGGTACTCGAATCGCGGATTGGAAGCCAGGAGGCCCTCGGGGGAAAAAATGGAGGCAACCTGTTCGACCAGATCTCCGCGGGTGGGACCTCCGGCTTGATCATGAAGGCTGATCATTCGCGTCCCGTTTGAAAGAGCCGTCAATCGTTGCGCGGACGTCGGACCACGACCTCGAACCCGGCTTGGTTCTTCACGATCATGTTTGCGGGCAGGATGCTGCGCCACGAGACATTGGGATAAATGATCGAGTTGCGGCCGATGATGGAGCCTGGGTTCAAAACGGCGTTGCATCCGATGTCGGCATGATCGCCGATGAGCGCGCCAAATTTCCGAAGGCCGGTGTCGAACGGCTGGCCTTCGAGCTCCACCATGATGTTGCCTCCGGACAGTTTTACATTCGACACCTTCACGCCGGCGCCCAGGTGGGCTTTGTGGCCCAGGATGGAGTCACCGACGTAGTTAAAGTGTGGGACGTTGGCCCCGTTGAACAGCAGCACGTTCTTGAGTTCCGAAGCATTGCCCACCACACAGTTGTCACCCAGGATCACATCCTCGCGCAGATAGGCGTTGTGGCGGATCTGGCAATTCCTTCCGATGATCGCCGGTCCTTTGATCATGGCCCCGTCCTCCACGACCGTGCCTTCGCCGATAAAAACCTGATCCCCGATGAACGCGCGGCCATCGCAGCGGTTCCTGAGCTCGGGTTTCAAGCAGCCCTGGATGTATGCCTTGATCTTCTGGAGAGCCTCCCAGGAGTGCTTGCACCCATGAAACAGGGCCTGGTGTTCGGTTTGGGTCAGATCAAACAAATCGGCTGGAGCGAACATGGTATTGGAGGTTTGAGTTCGATCGGGCGAATCAGGGTGCGTGGGAGATCTCCCGCTTCGACTGGCCTAATGCCCACTGGATCCCGCCCAGTATGTGCTTCTGATAGACAGGGTTTTCCCAGACATCCTCACGGTGCCCAAGCGACGTGTAAAACAGCCGCCCCCTCCCCACGTTGCGCGCCCAAGCCACCGGGTAATCCCCGGGGGTCTTATCGTTGGGATGCTTGTCCAGACCCAGCAATCCATGTACTCGAGAGCGTTGGAAGCTCTTCATGATGTAAATCTCATCGTGCAGGGTCCAGATGGCGGGCAGATGCTGGCAGGCAGGATGGTTGGGATCCTGGTTCATGCAATCGACCGTGACCTGCGGACCATGCGTCAGAAACTCACCTCCCAAAGCCTCCACGAAAGGCCGAAAACCATGAAAGGTATCCGAAGCTGAGTGCATCCCGACAAAGGCCTTGCCCGAGCGAACAAACTCAAGAAGTGCGTTGTTGTCCGGCAGAGGAAGGTCGCCGGTGGTGTTGGCAAAGATCACGCCGTCGTAGGCCTTCAGAGAGCTCGGAGCCAGTTTCTTCAGAGCCTCCACCTGAGCCTTCCGCCACTCCGCGTCCCGGGCCTGATACTCCTTCTTGGCGGTGGCATGAGCGGCTAGCGCCGACTCGTGCTTGGATTTGTCCTCGTCGGTGGGATTCTTGCCGAGCTTCGGTTCGCGAGGCGGTTGAGGTTCGTTCGGAGGTTGCTGAACAAGTTCCAGCGAGAACGATCCGCTGTCCTTTGCAAGCTGTGCCAGCACCTTCTCCGCGGTCGGGATGGAGCTGTGCCGAAAGCCGGTCGTCACGGTGACCAGGAGCAGCTTCGGCGGTTGCGCAGCGACCGCGGACAGAGTGATGGAGGCAAACAGCACGGTGATGACCGCCAAACGGGAGTAGAAGGTGAGATGCATAAATGAGGCGCCAACCTATCGCGGACATTTCCCGCCCGGCAAGCAGTTTGGATGATGTGACATGACCCCAGACGTGCCTGAACTTTCCCTTCACCCTCAAAGATTTTCCACCTATGGTTTCCGGCCATGTCATCCGAGCCTCAGTTGACACCCATGATGGCCCAGTACCGCCGCATCAAGGGTGAGATTCCGAAGGATGCGCTGTTGCTGTTTCGGCTCGGCGACTTCTACGAGATGTTTTTCGAGGACGCGCAGAATGGGGCGCAGATCCTCAATGTGGCTCTCACCAAACGAGGCGTGGTCCCCATGTGTGGGATCCCGTTTCACGCAGCCGGCAGCTACATCGGACGCATCCTGCGAGCGGGCCGGAAAGTCGCCCTGTGTGAGCAAATGGAGGATGCCCGCCCCGGGCAACTCGTCAAACGTGAGGTCACCCAGATTCTAAGCCCGGGCACCCACTTCGATGAGCGCATCCTGACAGCTGAGCGAAACAACTACCTGGCAGCGGTGTGTGTCTCCGGCTCTTCCTTCGGCCTGGCTGCTGCCGATTTGACCACAGGCGACTTCAAAGCCACCGAGCTGGAGTCCGCTCAGGCACTCTCAGCCGAGCTTCAACGGCTGCGGCCGGCGGAGATCATCTTCCCGGCGGAGGCATCCCAAGTGCGGCAATCCCTCGAAGGCCTCGCGCCCGCCGTCAACGGACACGAGGACTGGGTTTTTGCTCCCGAGACGGCCGTGTTCACAGTCAGGGATCACTTCAAGGTGGCGGCGCTGGATGGCTTCGGTTTGCGGAACCGGCCCGCGGCTACCGGGGCTGTCGGAGCCATCCTGCACTATGTGGGACAACACCTTCGACGAGACATCGCGCATCTCACACGGCTGTCGTTTTATCAGGCCAGCGATTTTCTGATCCTCGACATCACCACCTTGCGGCATCTCGAGGTGCTGGAACCGATGCATCGTGAGGCACCTCGGACCGCTTGTTTGTTTGGGGCATTGAACAGAACGGTGACCCCGATGGGTGCGAGACGGCTGCGCGACTGGCTGTCACAGCCGCTCGCGAGCGTCGCCGGGATTCACCGGCGGCAGGAAGCGGCGCAGACATTGTTGGATGAGTCCACCGGAGCCGAAAAGTTGCGTGGCTTGCTTCGGGAGGTGAGGGATCTTGAACGAACATTGGGACGGCTGGCCCTGGGTTCAGGCAATGCCCGTGATCTGCTGGCGTTGAAGCAGGGACTTGAGCCCCTGCCTGAGATTCAATCACTGATCGCCGGATGGCTTCAACCGGAGTGCCCCCAGGAGTCTGGAATCTCCGCTTCCGGCCTGCTCCACGAACTGTTTGCGGCCATCAATCCGCAACCAGCCCTGGTTGAGTTGATCGGAAGGGCCATCGTCGATGAACCTTCGCTGGCGGTGAAGGAGGGCGGAATGATCCGTGAAGGCTTCGACCCCGCCCTGGACGAACTCAAGCGCGCGGCGAGCGACGGCAAGGAATGGGTGGCGCGACTTCAGCAGGAGGAGATCGAGAAGACCGGGATTCAATCGCTCAAGGTGCGGTTCAACTCCGTGTTCGGCTATTTCATCGAGGTGACAAAAGCGAACCTGCACAAGGTTCCCGCCACCTACACGCGCAAACAAACCATCGCAACCGCTGAAAGGTTCATCACCCCTGAGCTGAAGGAGATGGAAGGCAAGATCCTCGGGGCGGAAGAGCGGGCCATCAAGCTTGAGCATGAGCTCTTTCTCAAGGTGCGGGAGGAAGCGCTCGCCTGGCTGAAGCCCATCCAGGATACGGCAGCAGCACTGTCGCAGCTGGATGTCCTGAGCGCTTTCGCAGAGGCGGCCCGGATGCACCAGTACTGTCGGCCCGAGATTGGGGACGAAGGAGCGTTGATCATCGAGGAAGGCAGGCATCCGGTGCTCGAACAAAGCATGGTGGGCGAGCGTTTTGTGCCCAATGATGTTCGACTGGGTGTGGAGAAGCTTCAAATCATGCTCATCACCGGGCCGAACATGGCGGGGAAAAGCACCTACCTGCGACAGGTCGCTCTGCTGACACTGCTGGCACATACAGGCTGCTTCGTGCCCGCCGCACGCGCCCGGATCGATTTGACGGATCGAATCTTCACCCGCATCGGTGCCAGCGATGATCTGTCGAGGGGACAATCGACTTTCATGGTGGAGATGGCTGAGACAGCCAACATTTTGAACAATGCCACTTCTCGAAGTCTGATAGTGCTCGACGAGATCGGACGTGGGACGAGCACCTTTGATGGTCTCAGCCTGGCCTGGTCGATTGTGGAGCATCTCCACAACGCTGTTGGCGCCAAGACGCTCTTTGCCACCCACTACCACGAACTCACCGAGCTGTCCCGATCGCTTCCCCGACTCACCAACTACAACGTCGCCGTGAAGGAGTGGAACGACCAGATCCTATTCCTACGAAAGATTCTGGAGGGTGGGACGGACAAGAGTTACGGCATCCAGGTGGCGAGGCTTGCGGGGGTGCCGAAGAGCGTGGTGGAACGTTCCAAGCAGATCCTCGCCAACCTTGAGGAGATCGAGCTGACACCCGAAGGTGAAAAGCGCCCGGCCTCCAGACCTCGCCGCGAACGGGACAAACTGCGTGCGATGGCGCCCACCCAGCAGCTTGACCTGTTTGCCACAAGCCCTGCGGCTGCTGTTGAATCGGCTTCACCCGCCGGGTGATAGCAACCGTCGCCGCCCCGCAAATCCCTGCGGCCCACGGACCCTCCTTGCGCCCCCAGTGCGCTCCCCCTATTAGTTGTCCATGCAAGTCATGCAAACCCTCCTTCTGATCATGGCCGCGGCGACTCTTTTCGGTGGCACGGCTCTGTCCGCAACGAGCTCTGCATCGCAGGATTCCCAGGCAGCCCGGCCCGTGGCCATCCTGCCGATCCGCGACGACATCAACACCCCCATGGTGTTTCTGGTTCGCAGAGGCGTGAAGGAAGCCATCGAGAAAGGGGCTGATCTTCTCGTGGTGGACATGGACACGAATGGCGGGCGTGTTGACAAGACCCAGGAGATCATTGAAGTCCTCAGCCAGTTTCCGGGCTCCACGGCCACTTTTGTGAACAAGAAAGCCTTTTCCGCCGGGGCATTTATCGCCTTCGGCACGCAAAAGATCTACATGTCGCCGGAGGCGGTGATCGGAGCTGCAGCCCCGATTCTTGCAGCCCCAGGCGGCGGAGCAACTGAGATGAATGAAACGCTGGAGGCCAAGATGAACTCGGCGGTGGCCGCCATGGTTCGCGCCAGCGCGGAAAAAAACGGGCACAATGTCGATGTCGCTGATTCCATGGTGCGACGGACCAAGGAGCTCTTGATCGACGGGGAAACGCTCAATCAGCAGGGGGAGATCCTGACCCTGACAAGTCGCGCGGCCAGCAAGAGCTATGGCAACCCTCCCAAGCCCCTGCTCTCCGCCGGCACGCATTCCTCCCTGGATGCCCTGCTGGAATCCCTCGGACGAGGCGCTTCCCCTCGCATGCAAATAGAGCTGACCGGATGGGAAAGAGTGGGGGCTTTTCTAAGCAGCCAGATCGTCACCATGATCCTTCTGATCCTGGGCGCAGGAGGAATCTACATCGAGTTCAAGTCGCCCGGCTTTGGCATCCCGGGGATCGTGGGGATTGTGGCGTTTGGCATCTACTTCCTCGGCGGTTACATCGCAGGTCTCTCAGGCGCCGGCTGGATGGTCCTGTTCTTCATCGGCCTGGCTCTCCTGGTCGTGGAACTGTTTATTGTTCCAGGTACACTGGTTGCCGGGATTTCGGGGCTGTTCCTGATGCTCGTCTCTTTGGTGATGTCGCTTGTGGATCTCTATCCAGTTCCCGGCCGATGGTTGCCGACCGTGCCTGGGAGGGACGCTTTTGTTGAGCCCATTCAGACCCTCGCCATGGCTGTTCTGGGGAGCATCGTGACGATCTGGGCGCTGGGAAAAATTCTACCCCGAACGAGCCTTTATCGTGAGCTCCTGAACCCTGCCTCCAGTGGAGCCAAGGCGGATGCACAACTGCTTCATCAACGGGAAACATTGCTGGGGAAGGAAGGAGTGGCCACTTCCCCGCTGCGTCCAGGCGGCCGTGGACAATTCGGGGAAGTGCTGTGCGACATCATGACGCGTGGGGAACTGATCGAACCAGGAACAAGGGTTCGCATCGTGGACTTCAGTGGAGCTCAGGCAGTCGTGGAGGCGGTTCCCAACCATTCCTAGAACGGATCCGCTTCTCCCCTTGCAACCCAGATCTACCGCTTCCGATATATGACGTAATAACCTGATCATGTGGCTTTTGCGATGATACTCGCTGTCCCACTATCCGGTTAAGCCTCCGCTCATCGAAGCTCGTCCGTTCGCAGGCGGATCGAGACCTTGCGTGATCGGCAACTCTGTCTATTTTTAGCACAGATTATGCTTGTCATTAGACGTTGGTTGAATTGCGGCAGAAAAGTCCCGGGGTGATGGGGATAACTTGTTGATAAATCCCCCTTGCCATAAGCAGTTCGTTCGACTAAAAATTGCACAACTCAATCCACCACAAGAACCAATGACACGGCTCTGGAAATCAAGTCGTTGTTCGAGTTTCCTCACGAAGCGGGAGAGCTGTGGCTCCGCTGCGCGAGGGGACGGGTTCACTTTGATCGAGTTGCTCACGGTTCTGGCGATAGTTGGGATCCTCGCTTCTTTGCTTCTTCCTGTTTTGCTGAACTCGCGTGAGCAGGCGCGTTCCTCCGTATGTCGGCACAACCTGCGGCATCTGACGATGGCTGTGCATTCCTACGCGCAGGAGAGGGAAGACGAGCTACCATTTTCCGGTGGAGTGGATCGAAACCACAACTATGACTGGGTGAAGGGTGGGCAGAGCTCCATCTCGTCGAAGGATGAGAGCACATGGAACAACCCGGGGTTCGGTTTTCATGCGGAGTCAGGGGCCTTGTATTATCACGCAACCGGCCAGGAGCGGCA
>VHDG01000035.1 GCA_016871475.1 Verrucomicrobiota bacterium | reverse complement strand
AGCTGGCCTGTTCGTTGGGAAGAATGTGGATTCATCTGCACCTCCGACATTGCTGGACGCACGGGTGAGATAGTCGATGTCGCCCCCCGGCATATTGCTCCTGAACAACTCGCCGTCATTCACATGGACCACAGCCCCGTCGTCGCGCAAAAGCCGGATGGTGAGCGAAGAAAAACTTTCGGGTGCAGCCACCTCAAAACGCTTCCGGAAGTAAGTGGTGATAAACCGATTGTTTGGATCACCTCCAAACTCCACCCGCGTGGCTTCATCATTTTCGCCATAACCCAACTGGGCAGGGCCCGACTTCCAGAGGGCATCATCGTACGTCAGCCCTCGCCAGACATTCGAAAGATTGAATCCCAGGTCATGAAACCGCCAGACCGCTCCGGTCGCGATCAGCGAAGCCCAATTGGAGACAGAATTCACGATATGGACGCGTCGAAGCGCGGAAGTTACCGACAAACCCCGATCATCTACGGCAACGACGCTTAGAAGTCGAAGGCCAGGGGTGCCAAAACTGGACGCTCCCTCGTAAGGCACCGAGAGGTCAGAGCTCAACAGCCGGGAACCCTCATAAAACTCAACACGTGCGATCGAACCGTCGGGATCAAAAGCATCAGCCCGCAGAGTGATGACTTGACCCGTCGACACGACCAAACTGTCAGCAGGGGCCAACCAGGAGATGGAAGGCGGTTCGTTGGGAGGGGTAGGACGGACGGTCACGATAATCGAGGCCGATTCAGTCATCCCCCCACGGTTATCAATCGCCTTCGCTCTCAGACTTCGCACACCCTCCCTCACCCCGTCATAGGTCACTTCGTACGGTTCAGCCGTCCGGGATCCAATGAGCAAATCTCCGTCGTAGAATTCCACTGCTGCGATCAAGCCATCGGAGTCGAAAGCAGAGGCGCGAAGGAGAATATTTGCGGGATCAACGAAGATGGCCCCTGATGAAGGTGCGACAAGGGACACAGTGGGCAACTGGTTCGGCGGAAGATCGATCGTGATGATGCGAGCCCCTGATTCACTGACTCCTCCGCGGTCGTCGATTGCGCGCGCAGAAATATTTCTCCTCCCGGGACTGCTGGCTTGCCAGGAGACTTCATAAGGGGCTGAGACGTCTTCACCCACTTTCACTCCATCCACCAGGAACTCCACTCTCCTGATGAAGCCATCTGGATCGGAAGCTTCGGCAGCAAGTGTCACAGACGCAGCATGCGGGAAAAGGGCATCCGGCACCGGAGCCAGGAGGTTCACAACAGGCAGTAAGTTGTTGCCGTTCGCAACTCCTGGCGACGGCACACCGCTTTGCCAGCTGGCAGGATCATTTCCGTACAGATGGTCGGAACGCTTTTGCAATGATCGACCGGTTCCGTCCGCATCGGAGGGCCAGGGAGCGACGTCAGAGTATTCAACGTGATCCACTTCCACGTAGGGTGCCTGTCCGATTTCCTGCCCCACCGTCTGTGGGGCGTCCGGTTTCTGTAGCTCGATGCGATCTGAGCGGTTGTTCAGCTTGCCCTCGTAAGGGCCGAGAATTCGCACATCGCCGCCGAGGCCGTAGGCATTACGAAACTCGGCCAGGGCAAGCGCATTGGTGATTGGATCGAAGCTGACAACAACAAGTGTCCCCCTGGGTCCCAGGATCTCGCCTGATGGGAAGCGATAACTCACTCCGTCGCGGAGCCTCCACACATTCGTCGGATGAGCAGGGTCGAAGAGTGACACCGGGCTGGATGTGATATTGAGCAGCTCAATAAACTCGTCGCGTGTGTTGTCATTCGTTCCCAGATCTGGAGGACGGAACATGATTTCTCCGATCACAACAGGTCCCACCCGCGGCGCACTGTTGGACTTGCCGAGGCCCGTTCGAAACTGGGCAAGACTTGAAGGAAGATCCTGACCGAAAGTGCGCTCGGTTGAAGGAGCAAAGTCGGAGCCAACGGATGTGAGAGTGCGTCCGAAGGAAACTCCGTTCTCGGAGGCCCCGAACCGCACGCGTGTCCGAAAGCCACGCAATGCAGATGCTGCTGGGTCACCTGTGGAAAGAATGACTTCGTCTCCATCAAAGGAACTGAAGGAAAAACTCAGCGGGCTGAGTGGATCTGGATTGAACTGGTTTTCATAGAACACCCGAAACCCACCCGGCGAAATGGGAGCGCCGCTGGGGATGCGATACTTCTTCGGCCGTGCGGAATCGTCGCTGAGAAACCATCCGCTGATGTCCACGGCGTCCGTGCTCGGGTTGTGCAACTCCACGGCATCTTCGAGAGGCGGATCCGTGTGCGCGAGCACCTCATTGATGACGACGCTGTTTTGAAGGGGAAGCCAGTTGCTTTCTCCCGGGGAGTGGGTCGTCGGGAAAAAGGTGCGTGAAGCCGAGCCATCCGGCAACCGGCCCTCCGACACCCCGGCCGTCTGAGGGCCGAAGGAAAACCCATCGATCCGTGTTCGTCCGTCCATCTCGAATAGACCCAGCTGTTCCCCTCCCACGCTCAGCCGGAAGCCCAGGTGGTCAGCGCCGCGCTCGGGATTGCCATCGGCTTCCAGTCGAACGAAACCTTCGGAGTCGATAAAGGAAAGCGCGGGGATCCTGGAGTTGGTTGGATTCAAGAGAGAATCAGTCATCCATAATCCACCCAGGCTGACTGGGAGTGATCCCGGATTATGTAGCTCCACCCAATCATCACCCGTGGCAGGAGCCGCCATCCACTCATTGATTCGCAGGCCCGATGTCGGAGAAAGATTCGCTGCGACATTCGGCGCGCCGGGGGTGGGGTTGCAAAGAGCCCAGGTTGCAGAACCACCTGGATTGCGTCCCACAGTTCGATCCCTGAGCTGGAGCCCGAATCGAACCGTATCTCTGACCTCCAGCCCATTCGGACCTGGAGTGAAAAGAGCCATCAGCTGGCCGTTGTTGTTGAGGCCGAAACCCGTGTGGAGACCGGGGCTGTTGGTCTCGGAATCACACCAGACCACGAGGTATCCCTGAGCGGGCACCACAACGCCCGGAGGAAACACAAACCGCGTCGGACGAAGAATATCGTCGGTCAACGAAGCTCCACCCAGATCGACTGCAGCGGCTGTGTTGTTAAAAAGTTCGATCCAATCCGGAAACCTTCCGCCGTTCGTGACCGAGCCACGATTGTCCGCAGCGATTTCATTGATCACCAGATCCCCTGATATCGCAGGGGCCAGGGCGTCCACAGCCAAACCGAATACGATGTCACTGCTTCCAGGGGATTGCTGATGAACCTCCACCGCGAGCACGTTTGCTCCGGATCGCAGACTGGGTGCTGAAACCTCAAAAGGCCCCTGACGCACCGCATTGTCCACATTGGTGTTCGCTGCCGTGCTGTAAATCGGCACACCCGCAGGCATGCGCACGCTCAAGAGCGGATCACCGTTCAGATAAA
Source organism: Verrucomicrobiota bacterium (assembly GCA_016871475.1). Taxonomy (GTDB): domain Bacteria; phylum Verrucomicrobiota; class Verrucomicrobiia; order Limisphaerales; family UBA11320; genus UBA11320. The sequence goes on along the minus strand of VHDG01000035.1, from coordinate 8,469 downwards.
TCACGGCTCCATCATCAATCATGAAGCTCAACCGCAGCCGGACTCCCTGCGGATTGCCAGAGTAGTTGAACCCATGCCGAAAATAGTAGGTGTTCCGCCCAAGGGTCAGCGGTGTGCGAATCGGTTCTGACAACGGCGACGGCTCCACTCCCAGCAGCGGGGCACCGGTTGACCAGGAAGAGTCATTAAAATCCAGGTTCTTCCAGCCCGGGGGGTCAGCCAGGGTCTGCTGATATCTCCAACTGCTCGCATCACTGATCGTTACGATGGGCCGAATGCTGGAAGCAGGACCGAATGTGAATGAGGATTCCAGAGAGGGAACGGATGGATGGCCATTCGCATCAATGTGCTGGCATCTCCAAGAATACGATTTGCCAAACTCGAGCTCGGCGAAGGGAATCGGCATTTGAGTCAGATTGTTTGTGGACAGGGATCGAAAGACGGGGGCCTCAAAGGATCCCTCCGAATCCCGGATCAGCCACAATGTGGATGCGTGAGCGGGCGCGGGACTGGCCTCGTGTGCATAGACGGAGGATCGAAGCTCCATGGGAGGCAGAGCCGACGCACCATTTCCCGGCGACACGGCTATTGGGCGAAGCGGTCGACGAAACACTCCGAGTCCACACTGCTGATTAACGCTTGCGAACCTTGTGTCCGCGTGGCCAGCGATTGAGCTGTAGAAGCCCAGCGCCCGGAGGTTGTCGGGATGCAGCAGAGTGTTGTTGAGCAAAAACAGTTTCCGCTTGTACTCCTCGCGGTAGGCCTTGAAGAAACTGTCCTTGAGCCAGTTGGGTCCCCGAAAATTATTATTTGGGTCACCATTCTCACCCATGTAGATCGATGCTGTGGACGGGCTGTTGTCACCGCCCCCGAACATCGCGTCAAAGTCCCAGGGAAGCATTCCCCACTTCCCGTTGCGCTGTTGCCAGATGAAGTGGTTTTGAGTGGTGTCGTCCCACGGGCCCATCCAGTTGATGATCGCGAGGTAGGTCAGCGTGCTATCGATGTCGAAGTTCTGCGCCAGCCAGGTCCGCAACGAAGCCAGCTGTGGATTCGGCGAGGTATGAGAATCACCACGGGCACTCCACAATCCATTGATCATCCGTTCCACATGATAACCACCCTTCCATTCCGCACTCTGAATGGTGTACGTCCACGCGTATCGGTCGACCGGCTTCCAGATGGACTTGGCCGCCAGCCTGCGCTCATCCCCCACCCCGTACGGACCCTCGCCATCTGGATTCAACGCCTGAATGGTGCCCGTTGACTTGTAAATCTCGCCGGGCTCCTGAGGAGTTCGTTCCGGGTCCGCCAGTCGCTGCTCGCGATCGAACCGGCGGAGAAGGCGATCATCCATTTCCTCCTGCTCCAGACGTCTCAGCACGGGGTCGTTATTGAGGTAGAGATCAATGTAACGAACCTTCGATGTGGGCAACCCTGCAGCGGCAAAAATCCCATGCCCTACGATGAATGCTGTCCCCTTGTCGGTTTCAAAAACGCCCTGGTAGTCATTGAAAAGCCGGTATCGCGGAAACTGGAACTTGAACGACTTTCTGCCGGCGCTGCGATTGTAGCGGCTTCCGTGGTAACGAATCCGCATCTCGTAAACCACACCGTCATGAACAAAGAGAGCGGGTTCAGTGGCGTTCCACGATGCACGGGGTATCCCCGGAGGATCCGGGCTCGTGACACGGCGAGGCGATTGACTGATGTTCTGATCAAGCTTCGTCAGGCTGGCACTGGAAACAAACACGTCGTACGCCGGATTCTGACTGGTCCGCTCGGGAGAAACATAATAGGCATGCCATCCATAAGGATCATCAGATCTCGGTGAAACCACTTCGGATCCCGTGCCACGATCAGCGAGAAAACGGTATCGGATGATGGAGCGGTTCGGCTGGCTGGGAAGTGTCGCGGTGAAAAGGGCACTCCCAACCGTGCTCATGCTGTTGGTGGAACGGACCTCATTGGAGGCATTGATGTTCTCGACAAACGATTCGACTCGGACTTGCGAAACCCCTGTATCAGCTGACCACTGGACAAGAATCTGAACGGGTTCATTGGATCGTATCACCGGTGATTCATTGGAGGCTTGTAGTGCGCTGAACCGAACCACGACGGGTTTGGGAACGCTCCTGGAAACCGCGTTGGGCCGGCCCGGACTTGGATTACCCGGAAGAGGCGATGCCAGCCAGTTCGCCGGGTCATTCGGATTGTGACCGAAGCTGACTCGCTCCAAGGAACGCCCACGATACTGAAGCGTTGCGGGGTCAATCCCGGTGAAATCCGGTCCAGCACCCAACGCATCGGCACTGATCGCCCAGGGGAACTCAGCGGAATAGCTGACCGAATCGGATAAGACTCCCCTGTCGTCTCTCAGCCGGACGACATCCGAATTGTTTCTGAGCCACCCTTCGTACGGCCCGTAAACCGTGGCTGCACCCAGGTTGTAGGCGGCTACCGCTTTGAGGCGGATGGGATCTTTGGCGACAACGAGGAATTCCCCGGGCTGAACGATTGCATTACTTGGGAAATCGAACCGGATGCCCCCTCGTATGTCCCACCCTTTCAGGGCAACAGCATTGCCGGTCGGGTTGTGAATCTCCAGGAACTCATGCACATCCTCGTACAAATCCATGACAGGAGACCCATCCGGCTTGAAAGCCGGTTCCTCGACAGGGTGGTAGTGAATTTCTGTGATGAGCAGTTGAGCAGAAGAGGAGACAGCGATGCAACATAGGGCAGCGACCAACAAGCATCGCCAGATGGGAGAGGAACACATAGAGCTGGATATAAATCAGTTCAAAACCCAGGGCAAAGGGCAGAAAACGCGCGGCAAGGTGCCATGCAGAGCTGCCAGTTTCAAGCCATCGCCTACCCGTGGTGTCTCAAAAGTGGCGGGTGTGATTCCAGCCGCTTCACGAGCGGGCGAAGCCCGAGCATCCTAAAGGATGGACAACAAACCCCGACTCAGCCTTCTCGTCGCTCGCTTCGAAGTCGGGCGCGCCGCTCGTTGTCCACCCTTCAGGGTGTGCTCTCGACAACCCCAGCACGCTGATGCCTAAGCCCGAACCACACGTCCCGCCCCCCCCTGGGAGCGACCACAACCCACAACTCATGCATTGCCGTGCGAAGAAGGGTCTTACTAAGCTGCGGCATGCAAAGCACTCCGACGAAACCGCCGTTCTATCTGGGCATCGATCTGGGAGGAACAAAGATTCTTGCAGGAGTTTTTGATTCGCAGTTGAAGCTGATCGGAACCTACAAGGTAAGCACCAAGGCCTCCAGGGGTCCTTCAGGAGTGCTCGGCCGCATTCTCCGATGCATCGAGGACGCCATTGACGAGTGCGATCTGAAAATGAACCAGATCAGCGCCATCGGAATTGGCGCTCCGGGATCCGTGAATTCCGGGAAAGGCGTTGTGAACTTTGCTCCCAATCTCGGATGGAGGGGCATTCCTCTGGCCGGGAACCTTTCGAAAAAACTTAACGCACCCGTGTTCCTGGGTAACGACTGCAGTGTATCCATGCTCGGGGTTTACCATGTGGAACTGAAAAGCAAACCGGCCAATGCCCTGGGCCTGTTCATCGGCACCGGGATTGGAGGAGGTCTGGTTATTGGAGGGGAGCCCTACAGGGGATTCACAGGATGCGCTGGCGAGATCGGTCACATGGTGATCGATCGATCCGGTCCGCTGTGTGGCTGCGGAAACCGCGGTTGCTTCGAGGCGCTCGCCAGCCGCAACGCGCTGTTCAACAGCATTCGGAAAGCGGTGGAACAGGGAAAGAAAACCCAACTCCATGAGATCTTGGGACGTGATCTGAAGGACATGCGAAGCGGTGATCTTCGGAAGGCCATCCGCCGCGGCGACCGGCTCGTGAACCGGCTCGTCCGTGAGGCAGCGGAAGCCATCGGCCTCGCTGTGTCGAACCTGGCAAATGTGCTGGGCCCTGAGGTCGTGATTCTCGGAGGGGGAGTCATCGAAGCTCTCGAACATGAAATGTTGCCGACAATCATTCGCACGGCCCGCAAACACGCCATGCCGGGCGCCCTGACAGGGGTGGAAATCAAGGCCAGTGTTCTGGGGGATCACGCCGGCATCACCGGTGCAGCCTACCTGGCCAGGGCGGAACTACAGGCACACCGGTCCAAAGCCCACAACACACTGCATTCGAGTGGAAACGCCTGAGCCGCAGTTCCTAAACTTCACGCGCCAAGCCCCGCCGCCGCAAAGCCACGTCTGACCTCGGGAACATCCTCCAAAGTACGCCAGACCAGGCGATCCCGAAGATTGGCCGCCATGAGAACCGTGATCCCCACATCGATCCCGACCACATCCGGGTTCACCCAACCCGTGTGAGGATTCCAGGCATCCACAAAGCCCTATCGTTTCCAGATCTTATCCCCGTATTTTTCACGCTGAAACCGAAGAGTGCGCAAACACTCGGTCGGAAGGAACGGCAACGAGCCCGCCGCAGCACATGGGACGATGGTTCCATCCAGCGGCCCGCTATCCGGAGGTCCTCCCCAACCTACGTAGCCTTTTGCGGAATCGCTCGACGTCACACCCCACAAGTCTTCAGACCAACGCTCGAATCGTCCACGCTGATCCAAACTCCACTTGATGTGTGCCCGTGTCGCGGCCACGGAGTTTTCAAACCAATCAACCCCGTCATCCCGTCTGCCGGCAAAATCAAACCATGCGTGAGAGAACTGATGAACAAAAAGCGGCGCGGGTGACCAGACGAACCTCTCACCAAAGTATGTGCGGATCGGACGCGTCCAAGCCCTCCAGCTCGCCGGATTCAGCGGATGGGTGCCGGATCCCAAACCGAGCAGATAGATCAACATCAGCTCACAGTAGTGGTCCCATCGCGATGCCAGGAAGCCGCTCTCCGGCTTCCATCCCATTGAGAAGGTGGCACTGCCATTCAAGAACCAGGGCCAACGCGCGCGCTCCACGATGGATGTCGCAAGCGATTGGATCAGAGGATCTCCATCGAAATGGGCACGTGCATGGAGCACCCCGCAGAAAAGCAGGGCGGAGTCGACGGATGAAAGTTCACACTTCCACATTCGCTCCCCATTTCCCCAATGGAAAAAGTGGTAATAAAAGCCCTCATGCTGGGGCTGGTGATGACGCAGCCAGGCCAAGGTCCGGATGACCTGCTTCCGCAGAGTTTCCCGAGGTGCGTATCCACGGACGTCTGCGATGCAGAGTGCGGAAAGGCCGAAACCTGTGGCTGCGATGCTGCTCACGGTTCGGCTCTCCGGTTGCCCATCCGCCAACCGTCGGTCCAACACCTGCCCCGTCTCCGGATGAGCCGCCTCCACAAAGTACCGGCACCCGGTTCGCTCAAGCTCGCCAAGAAAAGCATCGTCCGCAGAAGACAGAGCGGGTGTCAGACGGGATGAATGACATCCACTAGATCCCGCCGCGATCCCCCCGAGCAGCAGAGAAGTGCGCAGCAACTCCCGACGATCAAGCCTTTGTGAGGTGTCCGGCGACATCCATTCGCGTATTGGCGTGAACCTTGAGGGATGAACGGGGTTCATCGGGAGGCCTCTGGACGCATCCGATAGAACCTTCGCAAAGCGCCAGCGGGCTGGGCTTGCACGAAAGTCTGGGAGTAGGCGAACGCCTGGTTGGGCAGCGATGCCAGTGTCTGCCATTCCTGAGTCTCCAGTCGCTCCGTGAACTCCACAAAGAACGCAGATCCCGCAGGCACGACCGTCTTGAGACGGACGCTTCCATTGTTCTCCACGGCTGCGCTGAGTCCAGGAGTGATGAGTGCTGCACGACCAGGAGTGCCGCCGGCATCCCGGCTGACGGTCCAGGCGGTCGCACCTGAACCGGGAGCGCCTGGATCGATTCGTTCCAGGGAAGCCCCAAGGCCATCTGCCTCCCAAGGCCAGGTCCCTGACGTCGAGTAGGTCACTTCATCGATGGTATCTCCAAATGCATCGACCAGCCGCACACGTTCACCGCCATTGCTGAGGGACCCGGCATAGGAGCCTGCCACCGGCCCCGCACCGGAATAACGGAAAGCGAAGGCAGCCGTGTTCTTCACGATCAACACCCGGGCTCCCGGCTCCAGCTGGGTCAAGCTGCCCCCGGAGAAGGCGAATCGAATTCCCACTGTGAACTGCGCACCCCGCAACGCGACAGGCTGGGTGCCGATGTTCACCAGCTCAACGAATTCAAACTCATCGGAGTCTGTAAATCCTGCCTCCCTCTCTGCTGAACTCGGGTCAGCCGGATGGTACATGAGCTCGGCGATGCGCAGAGAATCCCGCTGAGACCGGTCGGTCACCGAGCTGACGATCTCGATGGAGTCGCTCCCGACAACGGTTCCTGCGCGTGAATAGGCTGTGTAGGAAAGCACGTTTGTGCCCTGCGCCAAGGCCGCCAGCGTCTGCCAACGCTCGCCATCCAGCCATGTGACTGCCACTTCATTGGAAGACTCGGAGAACACAATCCGATGAACATCGATCCATCCACGACCCTGCACCAGAACCACCGGGGAGTTGGTGGTGAAGTTCGTGCCCCCATTGTTCGTAATCTCGAACGGGATCTGACGCGGGAACTGGGTCCGTGCGAACTGTGATCGCTGGACGATATAGTCAAGGAAGGCCCCGTAGTTATCCTCTGCCAGAAACCCATAGTGCTGGACCCAGCGGCTCATGTAGTCGCGGTTGTAGGTGCTCCGGAGCCATTCTTGAATCACGCCATAATAGACCCTCTTGTAAACAGGCAGATTGAAGATCTTTGAGAGGTTCTGCCCCCCGATCAAAGGTTGGGAAGTGGAGAGCTGGAAATAGAAACTCCAGTCGTTCTGCAACGGGAGGAGCAATCCATCGGAAGGCCGGACTGCGTATCCGAGGTTGTGGGGATTCTCGATCGTGTACACATCCGCCACCCCGCAGAGGGCCTGAAGACTGAAGATCTTCGACCATTGCTCGACATCCATCACTCCAGGGACCGCCTGCTGCAGATTCGCTCCGGTCAGACCCCATACCTTCGCCATGGCGATATACCGTGAGTAATCGTCCTGGCCTCTGCGATTCGAGATCAGCGTGCTCCAACGATACTGTTCCTTGTCATCACCCTGATTCTGCGGATCGAAGGCCTGGATCCATCCGATGGGCATGGCGAGCTTGTATCCTTCGGCGGTGTTGTTGTCGGAGGTGGTGAACTCGCGGATGCCCTCCATCTTGAACACCTGCGCGTTCTCGCCATTGAAACTGGACCTCAACCAGATGTCATCGTCATTGCCGAAAATGACACGTGCAATGCCTGCGTTGCCCTGAAGCGGAGTGATCAGGTAGAGGAACTCGTCGTAGTTCCCCATGACATCCGTGCCATTGGCCAGGATGTGACGACAAACAATCTCCCCGTGGTCACGTCTGCGCAGGATCATCCCGGTACGAATTCCCTTGTAGGCATTGCCTGCGGGGAACTGGACGTTGAACCCAACGCTGTCCTGGTTCTGGCGGCTCCACATGCTGCCGTGCAGGCGGAAGCCCGCTCCATGAATCACCTCCCTGTCATCCCAGATGAACGTGCAGGGAAGATACGCATCGCTCAGAAGGTTCGTCAGCGGCATCAGCCCGGCCGACTCCCTTGCATCAGCCAGGATTCGAAGCACCGGAACCCTTCTGGCTGGAATCGTGGACTCCACCTTGAGATACGCCCTGGAATTCGTTCCACCCGGAGGAGAAGTGGACAAGGCATCGAAAGCATCAAGGCCTTCTACGAAGTACTGGATCTGCACAGCATTGGTTTGAGGCGGGATGGGAGCTTCGTACCAGCCGTTGGTTGTTTGCATCATCGGGACACGAATCCAAGGTCTGCCAGCAGCAGCGAAGGCGAGAGTCAGCTCCTTGATCTGATCAGGATCAGAAGCCTGCACGGCCACACGGATGGGCTCGCGCAATCTTGGAACGGCGGGAACATGAGTCAGACAACGGAAGGTCGGCCCGAGATTCTCCACTGCTCGTGAGTTCCTCCGGCCTGGAGTTCCATGTACTTGCTGCTGGGTCAGACGAACCGTGTGCGCCACCTTGTTGTAGTAAAGCTCCCACCGCAGAAGCGGCGTCCCAGTGATCCAGCGCGCGTCGAAGGAAATCTCGTACTCACGCCCGGCCTGGACCGGAACCACCGTGTTGCCCGACTTCAGTGTGGTCTCAACAATGTTATTGAGATAACTGCCCGGCCCGGTGGCGACCAGCCGCATCACCGTGTTTCCCGGGTTGTCGGGATCTGCTTCGGGACGCGTCGTGATATGAGTGCCGGTCTTCCGCCATCGGAGCAGCCCGGAGTCGAAGTTTCCATTCTGGATCAGCTCCCGCCCCCCAAGTCCCGGATCCTCCCTGACGCTCACGTTGTCGATCCATACCTCCCCATCATCAAGCAGGCAGACCCGCAACTCATGAAACGGCGCGACGGTAGGAGTGAACAGTGGGTCG
>VHDG01000034.1 GCA_016871475.1 Verrucomicrobiota bacterium | reverse complement strand
TTGTCTTCTCCGCGAGTCAGCGATGCCCCCCCCCGGGAGTTGCTCGTCGATCACAGATCCATGCAGATGTGTGCGCGACTCGCGCCTGGGTTGGGTCGAGAACCCCTTGCCGCAAAGGGGTGGGTGGAAAAAGCCGGAGGTTGATTCCGCGCGCCCGCCAAGGCGGGAATTTCAACGACACCCGGCCTCGCACGTGGCATGAATAGGCCATGTTAAATCCTAGCAAGACGCGCTCTCTCGAGCATACCGACAGCTTCCGAAGCTGTTTTCGCTCCCAGCTCCCAGGGATTTTTTTCTTGTCGATGGTCCTGCTGATCTCAAGTGGTTCGCTCGCCAAGGCTGGTGGGGAAACCAGCGCATCCATGAAGTGGGAAAGCGAAGTTTTGGAGCATGAAGGCTCGGACCGGGAACGGCCGCCGCGCAAGGGAGGGATCCTTTTTACCGGAAGCTCGAGCATCCGGCGCTGGGAAACCCTGGAAAAAGATTTTCCCGGGCTGCCCGTCCTGGCCCGGGGAATCGGAGGTTCCCAAATGCACGAGCTCAATGAATACATCGACCGTCTCGTGATCCCCCACGCGCCCGTGCATGTCCTGGTGTACGAGGGAGACAACGACATTGCATCAGGACGCACCCCCCGGCACGTTGCCGACGGTTTCAAATTCTTTGTTCGTGAGGTCCGCCGCAAGTTGCCAAGCACCAGGATCACCTACATCTCCATCAAGCCGAGCAAGGCACGGTGGAAACACGTCGATACGATCAGGGAAACCAATCAACGAATCAGGCGGTATGCATTCTGGGCTCCGGGCGTGGGTTTTGCGGACATCTTCACGCCCATGCTTGGAACAGATGGCCTGCCCCGCCAGGAACTCTTCACGAGCGACGACCTGCACGTCAATGAGGCCGGTTATCGTGAATGGGCCAAAGTGATCCGTCCGCTCCTCAGAACACACAAGGCTTCTGGATCGCCTTAGCCAGACGCTCCAGGTAGTCCTTCCGTCGGATTTCGATGGCGCCCATCTGCAGCGTCGTCGGATTGATGACCTGGGTGTCGAAGAGTTCAAAGCCCTGCCGCTCGAGATGCCGCAATAGCTCGACCAGGGCGGCCTTGGAGGCGTTGCTCTCGCGGTGGAACATGGATTCACCGGCAAAGAACCCTCCTATTTGGACCCCATAGACTCCGCCCACAAGCACTCCATCCCTCCAACACTCGAAGCTGTGGGCAACCCCTGCGGCATGCAACTCGCAGTAGGCGTCCAGAAACTCCGGCACCACCCAGGTGGTCTCCCTTCCCCGTCGACTTTCAGCGCATCCCAACATCACCTCCCGAAACGCCTTGTCTCGGCTGAACTGGAACGGCTGCTTCTTCAAGAGCTTGTCCAGCGACTTGCAGATCTTCACTTTTTCCCACTCGAAGACAGCTCGTGGATCCGGCGACCACCAGGTGATCGGATCCACTGTCCAGGGGAAAATCCCGCTGCGATAGGCAAGTCGCAGGCGTTCCACAGAAAGGTCGCCACCGACAGCCAGAAGCCCGTTGTGTTCTCCACGCAATGCCTCATCCGGGTTTGGAAACCACAGGGCTTGCGTGAGGATTTTCATTTCAATCCCTCACTCGATGGGTGCTTGCAGGGCCTCGAGAAGCTCCCCGATCAGGTTTGTGGCCAGCGCGAACAGGACCAGGGTCTGACCATTCTCCTGGTTCTGGGAGAGCATCAGCTCGGGCAACTCAGCATCCGGGCACCCGAGGCGATACCAGCATCCCACGCGCACTTCGTTGGCTACTTGAAGCAGCCACTCCGTCTTGTCCCTCGGAACCCGCCACTCGGCTGACGTGTTTGAAGCCGCGACATGCAGCGTGCGCTCCAAGAATGTGCTGGCTTCACGCCGCGATGCTTCCTTTAGGTGACGCAAGGCGTCGGCCAGCAATGCGGGATCCGGCCCCGAGGGAGGAAGCTGGGGGGCGTTGGGTGCCGGGGGCCATCCTTCCATGCCCATCGGATAGGCCTGGAACAGGAATTCAAGAAACCCAATCCAGACCGGCTCCAGTTCGAAAATCAGCGCCTCGGGCGTGGAACGCAAAAGGATCACGGGCTCTCCTCAGGCTCCATGGTGGCGTGAAGGCTGTAGGACTGGAGCTGATGCACGTAGTGTTCTGCCTTCTCCTGGCCTTCCCGCGCCACGACACTCTTTCCCCGATGATGCACCTCCAACATGTGGGTCTCCGCCTTCTGCCGATCCCATCCAAAAACTTTCTGAAAAACGTGGGTGACGTACTGCATCAGATTCACCGGGTCATTCCAGACGATCACCCGGTAAACCGGTGCAAGACCCTCCTTCGTCTTCGACTCAGGCAACATCTCCTTTTCAGGAACCAGGACAGGTGTTTCAGTCTCGGGCATGATGTCAGGGCAGGAAGGTCGGGCATGAAACTCAACCAGCCTCTGGTACGGACCTCAAAGTGATATGTAATTTGATGCGGTCAGCCAGCGCTTGCGTGAATGCAGCAGCCTGAGCTTGCCAGATGGAGGTGTCCTTGAACTCCGTGGCGACGCGAATGCGCCGGCAATGGGTTTTCCCATCTCTCATGACGATGCGCAGTTCGACCACAGCGATCGTCTCCCCGGCTGCGGAGTGTGCGTTGCGAACGCAGGCCTCGATGCTTGATGGAGCGGACTTTTCCTTGGCCAGCCACGCGCTGAACTCTGCCTCAGTGGAGCTGGCTTCGCTGAGGAAAGCGAATTCATCCACGGTCAGCTCTGAGCAGCGTTTCGACACAAACGCAGGATCCAGGAAGGAGAGGAAATTGCCTGCCTTGGGACCGTTCTCCCGATCCAAAAGAACACGGTAGATGGCCTTGAAGGCGGTGGGTTGGTCGATGGGTGTGAGCCGCGCTGCGTTGAAAACAGCCGTCTGCAAGGCGTCCCCCTCCCAGGGCACTCCCTGGATCGCTGTACGGAGCTGATGAAGAAACGCCCTCTGGGATGCCGTGAGGGTTTCGGCTCTTGCGGGCGGGCAGGACTGGAGCTGCGTCTTCTCCTCCTCGGTGGCATATCGCTGCACCCAGTATCTGGCTGCGCGGATGCGAAGCTCCAGGTGCTTTCGTTCGAGGTCCGTGAAGGGAGCTGTCTTGCGTTTTTCGAGTTCCTTGACGATGTCCAGATGAGGCATCTGGGTGAGCGCTGAGACGAGCTGAAAGTCGGCGAGCCAATGATCCGGCTCCGAGTCCACCTCCGAGAGCTCATAAACCCGCCTGTCGCCCGCAGGCATCGTCGGATCCCGGTGGAACTTTTGATGGAACCGATCGAACTCATTGAAAAGTTTGATGATGTAAACCTCGGACGGTTCGAAGTTCACCGGCTGCCGGGGAAAAGGTCGGATGAGCAAATACCGAAGGATCTCGGGGGGCAGGAAGTCCGCCATCTCCCTGCAGGTCACGCCGATGCCCTTGCTTGAACTCATCTTGGCACCGCCGACCAGGAAGAAATCGTAAGGACAATTCAGCGGGGGCTCCTGTCCAAATATCTCCCGCAGACACGCCATGGCGACATCACGCGATCCCCCCTTGGTGCTGTGATCTTGTCCGGCGCCCTCAATGGTCACTGGAAAGGTCTTCCACTTGGCGCACCATTCCAGTTTCCAGGGCAGCTTCCCGCGTCCATCAAACGGAGACATCTTTCCCCTGTGCCCGCAGCCTTTGGCCCATTTCACCAGGTCGGGCTTGCAATGATACTCCACCTCTTTCCCGTCGTAGGAACTGACCACCGTGGTGCCGATCCGGCCGCAGTTTTCGCAGACGACCTGAAACGGATGCCAATCCTCGGCACGCTCCGCGCCGCTGACCTCCTTGTAAATCCTCCTCACCGCACCGGCTTTCCGGAGTATCGCGTCGATGGCCTCGTTGAAACGGCCGGAACGATAGACATCGCGCATCCGGTAGAACTCAGGCCGGATTCCCAGCTCGCCGAACACCGAGAAGAACTCCGTGATGTAGTGATCCGCCATGTCGGTGGCTTTGGATCCTGGGGGCGGTGGGGTGTTGCAGAGAGGAGCGCCAAGATACTTTTCGAAATGCTCCTTCTCGCCGTAGGGGATCTCGTCCACGGGATCATAATCGTCCACGCCGAACAGATAGCGAACCGGGATGCCCTTTGATTTCAGCGCACGAAAAATGGCGTCGTGGATCAGAGGACCCCTGAGCGCTCCGACATGGGCACGGCCGGACGGGGTTTTTGAGTCATTGATGACCTGCGGTCCGGACAGATTCTCTACCAGTTGATCGCACCAAAACATAACAGGACGGAGAGCCTTCCAGAGAACACGATCCGGATCAACCCTCGCTTCAAGGATCAGAAGTCCGGATAAACGACCTCGGTTTGCAATCCCCCCGTGAGGCGAGTTGTCCCGCCCAACACATGAACCCGCCCGGTCCTCTCAACAGGTTCCAAATCCACCACACCAGGATGGAAGCAGCCCGCTCATGCCGCTGCCGAAGCGCAAGAGCCAGCCGATGGTTTGAGATGAAACTGGACGGTGGTGCCCCGACCGGGCTCGCTCGAGAGATCCAGCTGCCCTCCCATCAGCTGAACCAGTCGGTCGCTGAGAATCAGGCCCATGCCGATCCCTCCATGCTGGCGTGTTCGTGAGGAGTCCACCTGACTGAAGGGCCGAAGGATCCTGACCTGATCCTCGGTGGCGATGCCCGGGCCTGTGTCACTGACCCGGAAGGTCAGGGATGGCTCTGCTGAATCCTCGCCCCTCGGGCACATCCTGAGCGTCACTTCGCCTTGCTCGGTGAACTTGATGGCGTTGTCCACCAGATGACGAAGCACCTGATACAGCCGCCGTCGATCCCCGATCCTTCAGACCCAGGGACATGAGGGCATCGTGTCGCACAAGTCGGAGCGAGGCCATGTCCTGAAACGTAGCGCCCCATCCCAGGCTGATGGCCTGGCAGCAGATCCGGTTTCCAACGCTTTGGGCCAGCTTAAGGACAGATCGCGAAACACTGGACTGAGTGCGGTCCCCAAGCACAAGGTCCGCTCCGTCATCCACCGCTGCCTGCCAGGAACAGAGATCTCCGGGCTCGATCCGGTCACTGCTGTCCCCTGAGCTGAAGAGCACGCAAGACACACCCGCCGGCCAGTGCTGGAGTCCGGTCCAGGCCGCTGCGCCATATCCCCTGGCGGGCTCGTGCACGACATCGGCCCCTGCCGCCCGCGCCCGCAAGGCGGTCGCGTCAACGCTGCCGTTATCGACTACCCGCACGCAGTTTGCACCTGGATCGAGCCATCGCCCCAGGGTTTCGCCGATGCTTTCCTCCTCGTTCAAGGCAGGGATGAGAACCTGGGTGTGAGCCAGAAATGACATCTGCGCCGGGACACTAGCCCCCGCTTCGGATGGTCGGCAACAGGATTGAAGTCCCCTCCGCGACGATTTCGATCGCCCCAGGTCCGGGGTGCGCGATGCGGACATCAGCGCCCTGCGTTTTTGCGCGGAGCGCGCTCTTCCAGGATGCCGCTTATCTGATCCCAAGTTTGACGCGTGGACCGACATCTCTGTTTTTTCTTTTCGGGTGCGCAAACACGCTTGCCTGGCATAGGTCGAACTGGAAGGGTGCCGCCCGTGCCACGCGCGCGAGACCATTTGCGGCGACAACATCCTGGGCCATGGAAGTCTTCCTGGCTCGGGGCGCTGACGTGTCTCCTCTTCGTCGGGCACCTCCTGTTTGTTGAGATCCATCTGCACGCCGAGGAACATCATCATCCGTTCCATGGAGCCTTCGCAGAATCGGATGAACTTTCTCATCCACATGAGCATCCTCCGGGTATCAACCATACACACGGAGACCACATTCCACACGCCGCAACCGATCACCGTCTGGAGTTCACGTCGCGGCCGAAGTCCCTGCTTTTTCTGATCTGCGACGAGACACGCATCAGCGTCCTTCCGCCAATTCCCCCTGCGATCATCTGGAGTTCTGGAGTTCGACATTTTGACGGTTCACCAGGAGAGTCCCCTCCCACGCTTCTGCAGCCTCGTCCTCCTCCCTGCCGTTGATCCCACCCGGCTAACCGCCCGTTGGTGTTTCGGGTTGAACCTGGATCCCAACAGGGCACGACATCCGTCAACTCGGTGGAACTGCCAGACGCATCTCATGCGTGTTGGAATGTTTCCGATTGCGTATCAACCCCCTTGCTCGATGAAAATTTTGAACCTGTTTATTTTGTCCACATTTTTGCCTCTGATAATCCTGCTTCCGGCCTGCAAGGATTCAGCGGCTCCGGAACATGGACACGATCCTCACGACGAGCCTCGGATGGCTCAGATCACCGCCTGGAGCGATCGTTATGAGGTGTTTGCTGAGCACAGCCCACCCATCGCAGGAAAGATCACGCGGTTTGCCACACATATCACCGACTTGCGCACCGGCCAGCCGCGAGGAGAGGGAACCGTGCGCTTCGTCAGGCGACAGGGTGAAATCTCGATCGACCACATCCAGGCCGCGCCGCTGCAACCGGGCATTTACGTGCCTGGATTTGTCTTTCCCCAGCCGGGCGATTGGACGCTGACCCTGAGCATTCCAAGCGACGGAGCGGATGCCGAAGTGGACCTGGGCACGATCAAGGTATATCCGGATTCGGCCACGGCAGACCGCTCGCCTTCCCCAGCTCATACGGAAGGGGTGAGTTTCACAAAGGAACAGCAGTGGAGAATCGGCGTCCGAACCGAGCAGGTCGCTAAGCGGGGGATGGTTCAACGAATCAAGACCGCAGGCCGGGTCCGGGCCAAGCCAGGTTTCGCAACCACAATCATCGCCCCCGTCTCAGGACAAATCCTCGCCGCACCAGGTCGCAGCTTTCCTGAGCCCGGGCAGGCTGTGGAAGCCGGCCAGCTTCTGGGTTTGCTAAAGCCTGGTTTCTCAGAAGGCGCCGCCAGGGTGGCTGAGGCTGACGCGGAATTCGCGATCGCCAGGGCCGCATTCGAAGCGGCGGAAACATCGGGAAGACGTGTCAGGGCACTCGTCGAAAGCGGGGCGAAATCGCCGCGAGAATTGCAAGAGTCGGAGCTTGCACTTGAGTCTGCGAAGGCGCGATACGCTGCAGCTGAAAACCTGCTGAAGACTTTCAGGCAAACGGGCGGGAAGACTTCAGGCAACGCACCCCTGATCATGGAGATCCATGCACCCATCGCGGGTGTTCTGAACCAGATGACAGCCGGGCCTGGTGATGTTGTTTCTGCCCAACAGCAGATGTTCAGTATCCTGAACCCCAGCACCGTATGGATCGAGGCGGCAGTGCCCGAATCCATCGCCACAGGACTGAAGAACCCCCAGGATGCGTTCATCGAGTCAGCGTCTTCGGCAGGCTCAATAATTCCTGTCACCGGCCAGGGTCGAGGAAGGCTGGTTTACATGGGATTGGAAGTGGATGCCGCCACGCGCACCGTGCCGATCCTTTACGAAACAGCCAATCCGGAGTCCGCTCTGAGAGTTGGCCAGCACCTGACAATGTTTATTGGGTCAGCAAGCGAGGAAAACACGTTGGCCGTTCCCGACGTTGCGATCCTTGAAGAGGAAGGCCACTGGATCGTGTTTGTGCAAACGACAGGTGAGCTGTTCGCAAAGCGCATCATCAAGCCGGGCATCCGCGACATGGGTTTTGTGCAGGTCCTTGAAGGCCTACAGGCAGGGGATCGAGTGGTGGTTCGGGGTGCCTATGCCATCCGGCTTTCCTCGATCTCCGGAGCGATCCCGGCTCACGGTCACACTGACTAAGGAGGATCCATGGATACCCTGATTCGATGGGCTCTCGGACATCGGGTTCTGGTGCTGATGTTGGCCTGTCTCCTTGTCGCCGTGGGCGTGCAGACGACGTTGCGCATGCCCGTCGATGTGTTTCCCGACCTCACAGCACCCACGGTCACTGTCATCACCGAGGCGCATGGCATGTCTCCGATTGAAGTCGAGGCCCAGGTGACGTTCCCTGTCGAAACAGCTCTCAATGGCGCCTCAGGAGTACGCCGTGTCCGATCCGCGACAGCTGTCGGCCTTTCTGTTGTATGGGTGGAGTTTGAGTGGGGAACGGACATTCACGTTGCCAGTCAGACGGTCACGGAGAAACTCAATACGATTGCTTCAGAGCTCCCGGCCCAGACAGAGCGTCCGGAAATCGCACCCCAGTCATCCTTGATGGGGGAGATAGTCTTTCTCGCTCTGTCATCGGTGAAACAGTCCCCGGCGGATTTGCGGAACTATGCGGAGACATCGATTCGACGCCGCCTGCTCTCCGTGGCAGGCGTGTCCCAGGTAACGGTGATCGGAGGAGGAGAGAAGCAGTTCCAGGTGGTTCTCAACCCGGCCCTGATGGCGGGCTACGGCATCAGCCTGGATCAGGTCATGGCGGTGTTGGAGAACGGCAACGAGAACGTCTCAGCAGGAGTCATCAATGAAAGAAGCATGGAGTGGTTGGTGACAGGAGTGGGGCGCATGCGGTCGATGGAAGACATAGGAGCCACGGTGGTTCTTGCACGTGATGGCGCGCCCTTGCGCATCAGAGATCTGGGGACAATCAGGATGGGTGAAGCTCAGCGAAGAGGTGAAGCCTCTGCCATGGGCAAACCAGCCGTGATCCTTGGTATCCAGAAACAGCCTGGAGCCAACACCCTTGAGCTCACTCGACGACTCGACAAAGTCCTCTCAGACATCTCCTCCCAGCTGCCCGACGGGATGACCCTCAAGACAGATATTTTCCGGCAGGCGGATTTTATCTCTGTGGCTGTTCGGAACGTTCAAAGAGCGCTTTTGGAAGGGGTCGTTCTTGTCACCATTGTCGTGTGGCTGTTTCTCGGAAGTTCGAGAGCGACGCTGATCACACTTGTAGCGATTCCCCTGTCGTTACTCACGACCGTGCTGGCCCTGAAAGCCTGGGGAGCATCCATCAACACCATGACGCTGGGCGGCATGGCCATCGCCATCGGAGCTCTCGTGGATGATGCGGTGATCGATGTGGAGAATGTCTTTCGAAGGCTGCGGGAGAACCATCTTCTACCTCTTGAACAGCGTCGCGGTTTTCTTCAGGTCGTGTCAGATGCGAGCATCGAAATCCGCAGCTCCATCGTGTTCGCAACCTTGATCATCGGCATCGTGTTCGTCCCCGTGTTTTTTCTAACAGGCGTGGAGGGACGGTTGCTTCAGCCGCTTGGAGTCGCCTATCTGGTGGCTTTGGCGGCTTCGTTGTTGGTGGCGGTAACCGTGACTCCGGTGCTGTGCTATCTGTTCCTCCCGAATGCCAGGGGTGTCCGGGTCGAACACGAACCCCGGGGTGTTAGGTGGTTGAAACGAGGCTATGGCCCCATCCTGGATTCTGCACTGGCCCACCCTTGGCGATACACCGCGCCTGCAGCCCTGGCGCTCGCCGTATCGGTCCTCCTCACCACACAAATGGGTCGGACATTCCTCCCGGAATTCAATGAAGGATCCCTCACCATCAGTGCCGTCACATTGCCAGGCACATCCCTGGCTGAATCGGATGCACTCGGACGGTTGGTGGAGGAAACTCTTCTGGCCTTCCCAGAAGTCGTCTCCGTTGCCCGGCGCACCGGACGGGCGGAACGTGATGAGCATGCACAGGGCGTTGAAGCGTCGGAGTTGGATGTTTCCATCTCGATGAAAAATCGAAGCAGATCCGAATTCCTCCAGGCCCTGCGCGGTGCCTGTTCGCAAGTGCCCGGGGTCAATATCACCCTGGGTCAGCCGATCTCGCATCGCATCGACCACATGCTCTCAGGCACCCGTGCAAACGTTGTCGTAAAGATCTTTGGAGCGAATCTCTATCAGCTGCGAACGCTCGCAGAGAAGGCACGGCAGTCGATGGAGAGCATCCCCGGGGTGGTGGATCTGTCCGTCGAACAACAAACCGAAGTCCCGGTCTTGAGGATACTCTTCAATCGCGACGCAATGGCGAGACATGGGCTTACGGTCAAGCAGGTGGCCCGGGCCGTGGAGGCTTCCGTGCAGGGGATAAAGGCTTCACGGATCATCGATGGACAAACTGGTTATGATCTCGTGGTTCGTCTCGGAGAATCGGAAGCGTTGCATTCGAGCACCCTGAGCGACGTGTTGGTGGATACTCCAGGGGGCGCAAAGGTGACTCTGGCGTCTCTTGCGCAGATCCAACGTGATACAGGCCCAAATCAAATCCTTCGCGAGCAAGTGGAACGCAAGATCGTGGTCCAATGCAACACGGCTGGCCGTGATGTCACGGGGGTGGTGAATGACATCAGGAAGATCGTTGCCCCCATCCTGGATTCAACACCCGGCTACCGGGTGGAGTATGCGGGACAGTTCGAGAGCGCGGCCGATGCAAGTCGCACGCTGGGTCTTGTCAGCCTCGCTGTCCTGGTCGGGATTGGAGTCATCCTGCATATGGCTTTCAACTCCGGGCGTGACGTGGCGATCATCATGCTCAACCTGCCGCTGGCGCTCATGGGCGGCGTCGCGGGTGTTTTTCTTCAGGGAGGAAGCTGGAGCGTGGCTTCACTCATCGGGTTCATCACCGTCTTCGGCATCGCGACGCGAAACGGCATCATGCTGATCTCCCATGTCCGGCATCTTCAGGAGCGTGAAGGCGTGTCCGATTTTCATGCCGCCATTCGCCGGGGCGCCCTCGAACGGCTTGTGCCCATTCTGGTGACAGCCCTTGCCGCCGCCCTCGCACTGATCCCTCTCGCGCTCGGAGGGGATAAGCCCGGGAACGAAATCCAACATCCGATGGCCTTGGTCATCCTGTTCGGGCTGCTCACTTCGATGATCCTCAACATGGTGATCGTACCTGCTCTCTATCTGCGATTCGGCCGGCCTTCACGTCCTCTGCCTGATTCCCTATGAACTCCTCCCTGATCCCTATCCTGCTCTCTCGAATGGCATGCATGGCTCGTCCTGAGAATCCCTCGGGGTTGCCGGGAACGCCTCTGCATCGGCTTCAGGCCCGTCGACGCGGAAAGCGGAACCTCCTCGCAATGGCCTGGGTGCCTTCACTCATCCTGTCGCTGTCCTTGCGCGCGGCGGATGGGTCGATCCAGCCAGCGGTGCCGGTGGATTCCCTGACTCTGGAACGCGCCACGGAGATTGCCGAGCGCACCCATCCACAACTCGCCGAGGCTCACGCCCTGGTCGATGCGGCAGCCGGCCGGGCGGAACAGGCTGGCAGGCTTCCCAACCCCGAGCTTGTCAGTGGAGCTCAGCAGCTCCCCGCGAGCGCGGGCGGTTCGAATCAACGCGAGTACATCGCGGGACTCTCGCAGCCCATTCCGCTGGGCGGAAGGCTTGGAAAGGCACGGGCGGCCGAGTTGTTGGACAAGGAAGTGCGGGTTCATGGTCTGGAGGTCATCCGTCGCAACCTGAGGCGCCTGGTTCACAGCAGCTTTGCGACGGCTCTTTACCAGGAGGAGGCCTTCCGGATCCTGAGCCAGATGACGAGCCACCACGACAAGGCCACGACAGCAGCGCGCGCACGCGTCGAGGCAGGGGATGCCCCCTCCGAGGAGCTAGCCCGGGTGGAACTTGAAGCGGCCCGGGTCCGGGCAGAACAGCAGCGCGCCGGCGCGCTGCGGGATCAAAGCCGGGCCGCCCTCGCCGCAGCGATGGGAAATCCTCAAATGCTGATCGGATCGCTGTCGGGAAACCTGGCGGAGGCATTCGAGCTTCCCGCGTTGCAGGAGCTCTCGAGCGAACTTGCTGCCCAACCGCAGCTGCGCCAGGCCGAGGCCGAGGTTCGAGCGAGCCACGCGCGCATCGTTTTGGCGCGTGCGGAGAGGATTCCGGATGTGAAAGTGGAAGCGCTTTATCACCGGATGGACTCCCTGAGAGAGAACACCGTTGATATTGGCCTGAGCATTCCGCTGCCTCTGTTCAATCGAAACCAGGGCCGGATACGTGAAGCGCGTGCAGAGGCGGTTGCAGC
>VHDG01000033.1 GCA_016871475.1 Verrucomicrobiota bacterium | reverse complement strand
GACATCATGCTCTGCCACGACATCGAGTTCGTGCCGATGCAGCAGATTGTGGACGAAACCCTGCCGGCCCTGCGGAAGGCGCAGAAACAGGGGAAAGTGAAATGGATTGGGTTCAGCGGCTATCCCCAAAAGATTTTCAGATTCATCTGCGATCAAGCCCCGGTGGACTGTGTGTTGAGTTACAATCAGTACACGCTTCAAAACACGCGCTTCGTCTCTGAGACAGTCCCCTACCTGAAGCAAAAGGGCATCGGGGTCATGAACGCCGGGCCGTTCAGTGCACGGCTTTTGACGCAGGCAGCGCTTCCTGCGTGGCTCAAGGAACCTGAGGAAGTGAAAGCCGCCGCTCGCCAGGCAGCGGCGCTCTGCGCCCGGCACGGTGTGGACATTGCGAAGCTGGCGCTTCAGTTCAGCCTCGCGCATCCGGACATCACCACCACGATCGCGGGAAGCGCGAATCCCGAGAACATCCGAAACTGGGCCAGGTGGGCGGAGGAGCCTTTGGATGCCGAGCTTCTCCAGGCGGTGCAAAAGATTTTTGAGCCGGTCTGGGACGGCGGCCACCGAGAGGGCCTGGCGGAAAACAATTGAGAATCGAGCCGCGCGGGACAGGCATTCCGACCGCCCGCGCTGGCTGTTTCCCTGGCACTTACCCCGCTCGAAGGTTGGGTGGAGACCTTCGGATTTGCTCCTCAGTGGAGCACGGGGTCGATCGCATCGGACGAAGAAATGCTGAACTGCGCCCCGCCGGCGAGATGGAAGGCGATTCGATCCGCCGGCAGGGGTGGCAGGTTACGATGGCGCGCGATCTGGCAGGAGCTCCGCGGACGACATGTGGGTCGCTGGGAAGGAAACATGAAGACTGCAGAGGATCTCCCCGAAGCGTAAGTGTTTCCAGTGAACGTGGGTGATCGAGGCTGGCGCGCCACCCTTCCGTATTTCGCTCCGGAGAGGAACATCCATTCAGTGGGTGTTCGGTGTTCACACAGGTGAGATTGCAGGGTTCATGCCATCGCCAACAAATGGCAAAAACGCCCCAATAAAGCGCAATTCATATTGGGAGAGCTTCTGCGATTGCGCGATTCACGCGCGCAGAGGCGTCGCACGCACGCGCTCGACACGCCCTCGCCTCCAAACAAACGGCCGCGGCCTCTCACAGCTGGAAGCGCTGGCGTCCCGGGGGCGGACGGTCGAGCCGGGCAGATGTGAGGTGGGCCGGCATGGCTGGGGATCGGGACAGGATCCTTGACGGGATTTCGCTTTCGGGCTCAATTCAGTGAGAGCGAATACAGCCCTCAATGCGGCCGTCTGTGTTCAACCATCTGTCATGATTGCGAGTGCCCATTCTATGCCCAACGACCGAACGCCCGATCAGCAGCCAATCGACCGGTTTGGAAAACTTTGTCTGCTTCCCTGCTGCTTCGCCTGGATTCTCCTCTGCTCCGCCCTGACTGCACACAGCGCGAGCTCTTCCACGATCGACTTCGGGCGTCAGATTCTGCCCATCTTGTCCGACAACTGCTACGCATGCCATGGGCCTGATGACCAAGCGCGGAAGGGAGGCCTGCGGCTGGACCATCCAGAGGATGCGTTCAAACCCGCAAAGTCCGGAAAACCTACCATCGTGCCGGGCAAGCCTGAGGAGAGCGAGCTGCTCAAGCGGCTGCACACAACCGATCCGGACGACGCCATGCCTCCCGAGAAGTTCGGCAAGAAGCTCTCCGAGGGCCAGAAGGCTTTGCTGAAGCAATGGATCGCTCAAGGTGCCACCTGGAAGCAACATTGGGCATTTACACCCCCGGTGCGGCCCGTCCCACCCCCGACCAGGAACACATCCTGGGCCAGGAACAATGTGGACCGCTTCATCCTCTCGCGCCTGGAGCGGGAGGGCATCAAGCCGTCCAAGGAGGCCGATCCGGTGACCCTGATCCGCCGGGCTTCGCTGGATCTCACCGGGCTTCCGCCTTCACCCGACGAAGTGGAGGCTTTTAGGAACGACAAACGCCCGGATGCCTATGAAAGGCTCATTGAACGTTTAATGAAGAGCCCACGCTACGGAGAGCACATGGCGAAGTATTGGCTCGATGCAGCCCGGTATGCCGATTCCCACGGCTATCACATCGATGCAGAGCGGCACATGTGGAAGTACCGCGACTGGGTGATCGACGCCTACAATAAAAACATGCCCTTTGATCAATTCACGATCGAGCAACTTGCCGGGGACTTGCTTCCGGAGCCGAGCGTGGATCAGAAAGTGGCTTCGGGTTACGTCCGAGCCAACATGAGCACGGGCGAAGGCGGAGCGATCGTCGATGAGTATCAGGCGAAGTACACCTTTGATCGCACCGAAACAACCAGCACGATCTGGATGGGCCTCACGATGACTTGCGCTCGATGCCACACTCACAAGTACGATCCCATCACACACAGAGAATATTTTGGCCTGTATTCCTTCTTCAACAATCTCAAGGAGGCGGTCATGGATGGAAATACGCCCAATCCGGATCCAGCGATTCAAGTACCCAGCCCGGATCAGAAAGAGCGCTTGGATTCGCTGAGGAAGTGGATCGCGGAAGGGAAGACCAAAGTGGAGCGTGCAATGCCTGAAATCGACGAAGCGCAGACAGCCTGGGAGAAGAGCTGGCGCACAAGACTCGCCCAGGCCTGGACAGTCTCACGACCTCAGAGTTTCACCGCCACCAGCAACGCCCAGCATCAGATACTCGATGACAAGTCCGTTTTAGTCACGGGTCCCAATCCGCCCCAGGACATCTACTCTGTTGTGTTGCGCAGCGAGGCAGGTCCTTTCGCCGGACTCCGGTTGGAAGCTTTGCCTGACGATTCACTCCCACAAAAGAGCAGCTCACGGGCGGACGATGGGATATTCCGGCTTTCCGAGTTTGAAGCCGACTACACTCTGCCGGGCGCGGACGGCAAGCCGGGCGAAACGAAGTCGCTGAAGTTCAGCCAGGCCATCGCGGATGCAACGGTGAAGGATCGCGAGGCCGACAAGGCCATCGATGGAAAGCCTGAGACGGGTTGGCAGGCATTCAGCGCTGCATCGAAATCGGCTGCCACGGTGCTCTTCCTGCTGAAGGAGCCCATGCAGATGCCGGAAGAAGTTGAGCTGCGGCTGCGCATGAAATTCCAGGCTTCGGTGAACAAGCGAGCAATCGGTCGCTTCCGGATTTCTTCGGCGCAAAGTGAAGATCTCGCTTATGCGCTGGCTCCACCGAAACCAGATCCCTGGCATGTGCTGGGTGCTCTGAAAGCCGGAAACCCCATCGAGACGCTCAACAGCCCTCTGGATCCCGAGAAAAAAGTGGACCTGAAGCAGACGTTCCAGGGTGTAAGGGAAGAAGCTCGATGGAATGCCAAAGCAGATCTGGAAGACGGAAAGAACCATGTTCTCGTCAGCAGCCTTCACGGAGTGCATGGAATCTACTACCTGACTCGCAATCTCAATGCGCGGCAGGAACAAACCGTGGAGATCTCTGTTCGCGCGGACGACGTCTTCAGGATCTGGGTTAACCAGGAGCAGGTGGGTGAGCGGCTTGTGAAGGAAAAGCCCGGTGAGGGTCCCTTGAAGACGACCGTTCGGTTGAAGAAAGGTGACAACCAGATCTTGATCAAGGCGGTGAATGTCCAGGGAAACAGCCGCTTCCAGTTCTCCATGTCGCCCATGGATGAATCAATTCTTCCACCGAGGATTGCAGTACTGTTGGCCAGCCCGGGCCAGATGCCCCCCGATCAACAGACTGAACTGAAGAATCATTTCCGCCGTGTGAAGTCTCCGGAGTGGCGCAAGGACAATGAGCAGCTGGCTGCCTGGCGTGAAGAGGAGAGTGGTTTGAACAAGGCGATCCCCACCACTCTGGTCGCGCGCGAAGAGATGGAGAAACCCCGTGAAACACGGATTCTGATGAGAGGCGAGTATGACAAAACCGGCGATGTGGTGGGCCGCGGGACTCCCGCTGTGTTGCCGCCATTCCCGAAGGATTCACCCACCAACCGGCTCGGCCTTGCGAGATGGCTCCTGATGCCATCCCATCCCCTTACCGCAAGGGTCACCGTCAATCGCTTCTGGCAACAGTTCTTTGCTGTGGGGATTGTCAAGACCTCCGAGGACTTCGGTGTTCAAAGCGAGGCTCCTTCGCATCCTGAGCTCCTCGATTGGTTGGCCACCGAGTTCATCACCTCAGGTTGGGATGTTCAGAAAGTTCAAAAAACAATCCTTCTGTCTGCCGCCTACCGGCAGGAATCACGCCACCGACCTGAGGTGAGTGCCCGGGACCCGGAGAATCGATTGATTGCCCGTGGACCCCGGTTCCGCGTGGATGGCGAGATGATTCGGGACACAGCCCTGTACGTGAGCGGTCTGCTTGTGGAGAAGCAGGGAGGACGCAGCGTGAAGCCTTTCGAACCTTCCGGCTTGTGGGAGGCGGTTAGTTTTAACAACTCGCAGAAATACGTCGTGGATGAAGGTGACGCCCTGTATCGGCGAAGCCTTTATACCCATTGGAAGCGCCAGAGCCCTCCGCCCAACATGTTGCTGTTCGATGCGCCGACCCGCGAGTACTGCGTGGTGAAACGACCCCGCACAAACACGCCCCTGCAGGCGCTCGCTTTGTTGAATGATCCCCAGTTCGTGGAAGCCTCCCGCGCTTTCGCCGACCGGATGCTCAAGGATGGAGGCAGGAACGATGAGTCACGTCTGCGCTATGGATTCCGCCGCGCCACCGGCCGGCCCCCCACCAAAGCCGAGCTTGATGTGCTCAAGGAAAGCCTCGCCGTGCAGCGTGCCGCATTCATGGGCAAGGCTGAAGAGGCCTCGAAGTTTCTGAAAGTTGGGAACTTCGCTGCCACATCCGATGCCACCGCCGAGGAACTTGCGGCCTGGTCGGCCGTCGCCAGCATGATCCTTAATCTCGACGAGACACTGACCAAGATCTAACCCCCACCTGATGCAAGCTATGAACCTCGAATTTGAACGCAGGCTCCTATCGACACGCCGACAATTTTTCGGCCGCACGGCCACAGGCATCGGAACCGCTGCCCTCGCGTCGCTGTTGCATCGGCGATCAGGGGCCGCGGACGCACCTGCGGGACCTTCCTATCCCTTGCAGAGCCTCCACTGGAAGCCGAAGGCCAAGCGTGTGATTTACCTCTTCATGGCGGGAGGCCCGTCGCAGATCGATCTGCTCGATCCCAAGCCGGCGTTGGACAAATATCACAAGCAGGAGCTCCCGGCATCGGTTCGCATGGGCCAGCGCCTGACCACAATGACCAGTGGGCAGGCCTCATTTCCCGTCGTCCGTTCGATCTTCAACTTCAAGAAGCACGGGCAGGCAGGCATGGAGATCAGCGAGCTCCTGCCACACATCTCAAGCATCAGCGATGATATCGCTCTGATCCGCACCGTTAACACGGAGGCGATCAACCACGATCCGGCGATCACGTTCATCCAAACCGGCTTCCAACAGCCGGGGCGCCCCTGCATGGGCTCATGGCTGAGCTACGGGCTGGGGGCTGCCAACGAGAATCTGCCCGCCTTCATCGTGATGATTTCCAGCGGCAAGGAAAGCGACCAACCTCTCTATACTCGTCTCTGGAGCTCCGGCTTCCTGCCATCCCAACACCAGGGGGTTCAGTTCCGGGGCGTAGGGGATCCGGTGCTCTATTTGTCCAATCCACCCGGGGTCGATTCCACCAGTCGCAGGCAGATGCTCGACGGTCTTGCGAAACTCAACAAAAAGCACTTTGAAGCGTTTGCAGACCCGGAAATCAATACTCGCATCGCTCAATACGAGATGGCCTACCGGATGCAGACATCGGTGCCGGAGCTGACGGATCTATCCAAGGAGAGTGAATCCACGCTCGATCTCTACGGCCCCGATGTGAAGAAACCGGGCTCCTTCGCCTACAACTGCCTTCAGGCACGCAGGATGGCGGAGCGCGGCGTGCGGTTCATACAGCTCTACCATCGCGGATGGGATCAGCATGGAGGGCTGCCTCGACGGATCCGGGAGCAATGCCAGGACACGGATCAACCCAGTGCAGCGCTCGTGAAGGATCTCAAGCAGCGGGGTTTGCTCGAGGACACGCTCGTCATCTGGGGCGGCGAATTCGGTCGCACGGTCTACAGCCAGGGTGCCATCGACAAGGACAACTATGGCCGCGATCATCATGGACGATGCTTTTCGATCTGGATGGCAGGCGGTGGCATCAAGCCGGGAATGGTTCTCGGTGAGACGGATGACTACAGCTACAACATCGTGAAGGACCCCGTGCACATCCACGATTTGAACGCCACGGTCCTCCACCAACTTGGGCTGGATCACACCCGCCTGACCTATCGGTTCCAGGGTCGGGACTTCCGCCTCACTGACATCCATGGCGAGCTCGTGAAGCCTGTCGTCGGCTGAGGGGGCTCCATCTGCGAGTGCCGCCCTCTGTGAATGTCATCGGCCGAACCCTGCCGCTCCACGTGGCCGGGCCCGCCCCCATCCGATGGAAGTCCTGGGCGGTGATGTGGGGTCTCTGGACGACGGTGGCCATCGCGTTTGCGTGCCAGTTCTACGTCGCCAACTCACAGCTGGGCCGGCACGTCCCGTGGAGCACGGCGTTGATACGCTCCCTGGCTGACTGGTATGTTTTCGGGGCAATCTCGTTTCTTCCCATCGAGATGGCCCGGCGCTTCAGCCTGGATGGAGGCCGATGGAAGCTGCACCTCCTGCTACATCTGGGTGCGGGCGCTTTTTTCTCCGTGGCCTACGTCAGCCTGCGTTCTGCAATCGGCCTTCTTCATGGCTGGCCTGATCCGGCCATGAACTCGCTGGGAGCCAGCCTTCCCCGTATTTTCTTCATGACCTGGCACTTCAACTTCCTGATGTATTGGGTGCTGGTGGGAGCCTCTCACGCGCTCGATTACTATCGGAAGTTCCGGGAGCATCACCTCCAGGCCCTCGAACTCGAACGAAGACTGATGGAGGCCAAGCTTCACGCCTTGCAGATGCAGCTCAACCCTCACTTCCTCTTCAATTCTCTCGGTGCAATCGCCGAGCTGATGCATCGCGATGTAAAGGCGGCAGATCGGATGATCACGCGGCTGGGGGAATTGCTCCGGACATCCCTCGACTCAAGCTCGGATCAAACCGTGAGCTTGCGACGCGAGATCGAGTTCATCCGACGCTACCTTGAGATCGAGCAGACCCGTTTTGGATCGCGATTGGAGGTTCGCTACGAGCTGCCGGAGGATCTGCTGGAATGCCAGATCCCGAACTTGATCCTGCAACCGCTGATCGAGAACGCCCTGAAGCACGGGATCGAGCCGCTCGCCAGGGGTGGGCGCATCGATATCTCTGCGCGCCGTGAGAGCTCTGATCTGATTCTCGAGGTCGCCGACAATGGCCGCGGATTGCCCGAGGTTTCGATGGGTCGTCCGCCACGCGAGGGGATCGGGACATCGAACAGCCGAGCGAGATTACGGGAACTCTATGGAAACCGGGCTCTCCTGGAGTTGACAACCCAACCGGGAGGTGGAGTGTTGGCCCGGATCAGGATTTCCGGGGCGCTCCCGGGCTCCGGGACCGGTGCATGACAAACCTGCGCGTAATCATAGTGGATGATGAGCCTCTGGCTCGCGAACGGCTGCGTCGCCTGCTGGGGGAGGTGCCAGGGGCTGCCATCGTTTGCGAATGTTCAAATGGGGCCGAGGCCATCGTCGCCATTCGCAAGGACCGACCGGACCTCGTCTTCCTCGATGTCCAGATGCCTGAGGTGGACGGTTTCGGCGTGCTGGCTGCACTCCAACCTTCAGAGCATCCGGCGGTGATCTTTACAACCGCCTACGATCAATTCGCTGTCAAGGCCTTCGAGGTCCACGCGGTGGATTATCTGCTGAAACCCTTTGATGAGGACCGCCTCAAGGCTGCGGTCAACCGCGCACAGCATGCCCTCGCTCTTCAAAAGCCACCCGCTCCCAATCCAAAGCTCCAGGCGCTGTTGGATGAAGTGAAAACAGGCGCGGAGCAGGCCGATCGGATCTCGGTGAAGACCAACGGTCGAATCGTCCTGATTAAAGTCGAGGACATCGATTGGGTGGAAGCCGCCGACAACTATGTCACGCTCCACGTTGGCAAGGCCTCGCACATGATCCGTGAAACCATGACCGCCATGGAGGCCCGCCTCCAGGCCAGGAAATTCCTGCGTGTCAGCCGCTCAACCCTGGTGAACATCGAGCGAGTGAAGGAGTTGCATCCCCTGTTTCACGGCGATTTCACCCTCGTTCTCCACGATGGATCCAAGCTCAGTGCCAGCCGTAACTATCGCGAAAAAATCCGGCAAACCTTCGGCGTTTGACCCCGCACGGCAACAACCTGCCGGGCTTCCCTGGAACCATCAGTTCAGCATCGTCGATGCCCGCAGTGTCTCGAGCGTCAAATCGATGACTCCATAAGGTCACGGACTCGGAGGACGCTAATTCGGTCCACGACCCTTTTCACCGCTCCGCCCCCCGTCCGACACAGGCTTCCCCTCGCGAAGAAGAAACTCCCATAAGGCATCAATCTGACGGGAGGCGTTCCCATCCAGCACTTCCTGCAAAGGACTGTTCCCCTCCTCGTCAAAATAAGCCGGCATCTTCGTCGAAGGATCGATGGCCAGCGGCTGCTTCATCCACCGGACGAAGTAATCCTTGCGAAGACGGCTCGCGCTCCAGGAGAGATGGACACCCTGGCTGTCGAACACTTCCAAGGCTGCTGACGAACCCAGTCCGTGGCATGACACGCATGAGAAGCCGCCTTCCTTCCCGATCAACCTGCGTCCGATCTCTGCGAGAGCCGGATCAGAATGCTCAGCATCTGATCGATCCGGACCATGGCCGGATCCAGCTGCCAGACCGTGGGCCAGGGCGGTCGCGTAGGCGGGAAATGCGGGCATGCGGGCTTCCACCCAGGGTTCCCCGTTGGGATGGCGCTCGTCGCGAGGCTTGTATGGAATGCTGCCCGCCATGAATTGTGCGCTCCAATCTGTCTGCAGCTTTCCGCCCAGCACATCGAAGGCCGGGACCGATTCGATCTGTCCATGGCATGAGGTGCAGCGCAGAAGCTTCGAGTGCCGCGCCGCAAACTCCCAGGGTGCATGACGCCACAACGCTTCAGTGTCCGCCTTGGCAAAAGCCCTCAGCTCCTCCCGCTCCCGGGCTGTAAGCCCGAAATCCGGAGCCAACCCCCGCTGTCCCGGCTCGGTTCCCATGCAACCCCGCCCCCAGCCAGTCGATCCAATCCCATCCAGCGAAATCATCTTCAGTTTTGACTGTGTCGTCGCTCCCCCGTGGCAGTTCAGACATCCGGAATTCTCCACCAGCACACGCCCTTCACTGATCAAAGGTTCGGCCGCCCCAGCGAGCTGCGAATCGGGAGCTGCGTGTCTCAGCTTGCCTGTCAGTTCCCGGGCGAGCTGCACGGCTTCTCCTCGTGTGAGCCGAAAGTTTGGCATCCGGATCCATCGATAGTGAGCCTCCGGTTTTTGAAGAAACTCGACCAGTCCATCCTCAGGGAACTTCTCACGCACCGCGTCCAAGGCAATCTTGGTCGCATCAGGCCCCTCGGAACCAGGCCACGTGTGGCAGGCGGCACACTTTAGCTTCTCAAGCAGGGGACGAGCCACCCTGTTGCCGGGCTCCGGTTCGGGGGTGAGTCTTTTCCAGGGCGGCGGATCCTCGTGCTTCTGCTGCGACGCAGCCTTGAGCGACGCCAGATAGGCGGCCGTCGCTTCGGCGTGATGAGCTGCCTGTGGCCCTCGAAACATCTGAGGCATCCGGGCTTGAGAACGATATTCCCGGGGATTGAGAACCCACCGTCGCAGCCAATCGCGATTCCGTCTCGACCCAATCCCTTCCAGCGATGGGGCATCGGGGGCGAGCTCTGGCGATCGCGGTGGGTTGCCCTTCACGGAATGGCAGGACAGGCACTTCAACTCGAGGAACAGGTTTCGGCCGTTGAGCTCCAGGATGCCCTGATCCAAGGCTGTGTTGGGCAGGTGATCGAACTTCTCCGCCGGGATTGGGGCCATGAGGAAAGCTTTCTCACCCCAATTCAGCGAGACGTGGGACAACCCGTTGGAGGAGCTCCTGAAGATGGCCCGCAGGTCGTTGGGACCTTTGCGCAATCGAACCGGCTTGGTGATCTGTGATGGGCCGCCTGAGTTCGATGCGCTCAGGACATTCGTGCCATTGATCTCGAGCTCAAGCGTCCCGTTGAGGGTGGCCTGGAACAGCACATCCGATCGCAACTCCATGTTGACCCTCCCCGACCACGTAGCCGTGTAAGGCCTGGCGGTGAGGAATGGATGAGCCGCGGACGCATTCGAAGCCGCAAGCGCCACCCCCGTCGCAATCGCCCAGGATTGCCGCCCGTCTGCCTCAACCCGCAACGCAAGCCCCTGCCTGGGCTGCTGAGGTCCTCCTCCCTCCTGGGCCAAGGCAGATTCGGTGGAGAAAGAATGCAGGCAGGCCGGGACCAGGAACATCGAGGACAACCACTTGCTCCAGGAATTCCCGCGTTTCATGAAACCCCAAGGCTAGATGTCGTGACAGAACATCGCATCCCGAAGCTTGGGTTCGAACCAGGTGCTCTTCGGAGGCATGATCCCTCCTGCATCTGCAATCGCCATCAGGTCTTCGATGCTGGTCGGATACATCGAGAAGGCGCAGGCATGCTCCCCGCTGCTCACAAGCTTCTCGAGCTCCCCGGTGCCGCGAATCCCGCCTACGAACTGGATCCTCTTGCTGGTGCGAGGATCATCGATGCCCAGGATCGGGCCCAGGACGTGTCTCTGCAGCAAGGTCACATCCAGCCGTTCAATGGGATCCTTGGCCGAGGCGAACACGGGACGAAAAGTCAGCTTGCGCCAGCGCCCTTCGCAAAAAAATCCCAGCTCGTGCTTCCTCGCGGGCGAAGGCTGGCTCTCCTCCTTGATGATGAAAACCGCATCCAGTTTTTCCAACAACTGCGCGGAGGTTACACCGTTGAGGTCCTTCAGAACCCGATTGTAGGGCAGGATCCGCATCTGGTTATGCGGAAAGATCACGGTGAGAAAACCCGCACTCGATCCCGCTCCCTTGCGTGATTGATAGATCCTGCCGGCGGCTGCGCTGCGATGATGTCCGTCGGCAATATAGAGAAACGGAATCTGATCGAAGGCTCTTTGAAATCCGCTGATCTGAGCGTCGTTCTGTATGACCCAGGCCGTGTGCCGCACTCCATCCTTGGCGGTGAAGTCTATCTCAGGCTTGTCTCCGGTCTTTCCCGCAACCATCGCATCGATCTCAGGCGATGCACGATAGGTCAGGAACACTGGCCCCGTCTGGGAGTTAAGAGTCTCGATATGCCGGACCCGGTCGTCTTCCTTGTCCACCCGGGTCAACTCGTGCTTCTTGATGATGCCTTCCAGATACTCCTGGCAGCTTGCCGATGCCACAATCCCCGTCTGGCTATGAGTGCCCATGACCTGACGATAGAGATATAGGCAGGGCCTCCCGTCCTGGACCAAAGCTCCCTGCTTTTTTAGACGGGCGTAGTTCTCGGCCCCTTTCGCATAGACGGCAGGTGCATAGAGGTCGATGTCCTTTGAGAGGTCGATCTCGGGTTTGCTCACCCTGAGAAAGCTCAGCGGATTTCCATCAGCGAGAGCCCTGGCTTCACTCGATGACATCACGTCGTAGGGAAGTTCACAAATTTGGGACGCCAGATCCGATCTGGGTCGAACGGCGGCAAAAGGTCGTATGGATGCCATAGTTTAAAGGCCGGGACGCTATTCCCAAGATCCTGGGTGTGCACTGAAAAAAACAGGGCGTTTCAAGACTTGTCAGAATCTGACGACTTGTGTTCAGTGTGTGCATCCATAGCAACCGTCGCTCAGCCCACCCAGGAAAACCTGTGTTTTTGTCGCATCGCACAGTCCTGGAAAGGGTGGCCGACGCTCGATTGCCTGGGGTTTTTTT
>VHDG01000032.1 GCA_016871475.1 Verrucomicrobiota bacterium | reverse complement strand
TAAATCCGAGCCATCTCCCCATGGTCCGAGATGCTTGAGCTCGGGTCGAACGAAGGAAGACCTCGCGAATTCTTCAGGTATCGATGAGCGACCGATTGATGAAGGATGTGATTGATGTTGTAGGTCGTGAACCTTCGACCCCAGTCATCGAACACGAGCCCGAACCCTCCGCCTGTGGCAAAAGTGGTGATGATCTGCACGTCCACCGGTGAGAAGGAGAAATCGAGATCCCGAATGGACAGTTTCGTATTCGGGCGGTCGGCTGAAAATATCTCTCCTCCATTTCCCCCGTTGGCTCCGTGAATCCGGTTGTCCAGGCCCCAACGCAGGCCGTTCACGTTGCTGTCCGTCACTCCCAGCGTGAATCCTCTCAGGACCGTACGCCGAACATCAGCCCGACGATCGCCATCGGTGTCCTTGAAATACAGAATCTCGGGTGGCGCAGATACAAATACGCCGCCGTTGTACGGAGTGATGGAGGTCGGGTAGCTCAGGCCTTCGGCGAAAACGGTGGATCGATCCACTCGACCGTCTCCGTCGGTATCCTCAAGCAGTCGGATCGTACCACTAGGGGTTCGATCGGGCCCAATTCCCAGCGGGTAATCCCGCATTTCCACGACATAGCAACGATTCGACTCATCGAAGCAAAGAGCGACCGGATCCACCACCTGAGGCTCGGAAGCGAAGATCTGGATCTCGAGTGTGTCTGGAATCGCGAACACACTTGCAGGGTCGATGGCGCAAACAGTGTTCGTCACCGACGCAAGCAGCGTCGTGTACAAGGCAGTGACTTCAGAGGCTCGGCGGATGACCTTCATGATCGTTGGGAGGCAGGTTTTCCTGCCGCCAGTCCGGGATCAGTTTATCCTAAATTGAGAAGTGAAGACCCCAGGATTCGGGGATGACGCCGATGATGAAGAGATTGCCAATTCCTGTGTTTTCACCCGCTGGGTGAACGGGCCTCCAGCCATAAGCTTCTGAAAATCTGCGTAATCCGCGCTATCCGGGGTTCTCATTGCTCTTTTCAGGTTTATTGCCCCGTGGGCGTCGGAGCAGCGGGTTTCTTTGTAGCCTGCAGCTTGAGCGTGAACTGCTCTTTAACAAGCGCAACCGTCCGCTCTGCCGTGAGGCCGTGTCGTTCCCGCAAGACATCCACAGTGCTGGCGTGTTCGATGAACTTGTCAGGCCATCCAATCCTCACCACAGGCGTATGGATTCGTTTCTCGCTGAACAGCTCCAGGACAGCGCTGCCGTAGCCACCCATGAGGACGTGGTCTTCCATCGTGACAACCACATCCGAGACATTCCCGTAATGCTCGGTCAAGGGAGCATCGATGGGCTTGATGAATCGCGGGTTCACCAGGGCGACATCGAAGCCTTCAGCAGTCAGCGTCTCAGCAACTTTTCCGGCAAGCTTCATCATGTTCCCCAGGGCAAAAATACTGACGCGCTGGCCTTTGTTGTTGGCAAAGTTTCTCACGACCTCCCCCTGCCCGATCTCGAGGAGCCTGGGTTGATCCTTGATGGGCACCCCTTCGCCTGCACCTCTTGGATATCGGATGAAGACAGGGTGCTTCTGATGGGATGCCGTGAACATCATGTCCACAAGCTCGTCCTCGTCCTTTGGCGACATGCAGATGGCGTTGGGGACGCAACGGAGGTAGGAAATGTCGAAGAGGCCGTGGTGAGTGGGACCATCGTTTGCCGACAGCCCGGCACGATCCATGCAGAAGATCACGGGCAGATCCTGCAATGCGACATCGTGTACGATGCAATCATACCCGCGCTGAAGGAACGTCGAATAGATCGCCACGACTGGTCGGAATCCCATCGTCGCCATGCCGGCGGCGAAGAGCACTGCGTGTTCTTCAGCAATTCCAACGTCGTAGTAACGACTGGGCATGGCTTTCTCGAGCGCCTTCAGGCCAGTGCCGCTGGGCATCGCAGCGGTGATTCCCACCAGGCTGCTGTCCTTCTGACACAGTCTGACCATCGCCTGACCAAAGACGTCCTGGTAATTCGGGGGGCTTCCCGGTTTCGGAGCGGGAGTGGAGCCGGTCTGGATGTCGTAGGGCCCGAGGCCATGAAACTTCTCAGGGTGCTGCATCGCCGCGTCATAGCCCCTGCCCTTTTGGGTGAGGACATGGATGACGATGGGCTCGTCAAAAGTCTTGGCGAACTCGAGGGTGCTGATCAGCAGGCCGAGGTCATGGCCGTCGATGGGGCCCAGGTACCGAACGCCCATCTCCTCAAAAAGAATGCTGCTCCCATGGCCGCCGCGACCATCGCTTTCGCTGTTGTTGGGCTGGTGCTCGAGCGAGACGGCGGTGGCCGCACCCTTCACGAACTCCTGGGCCTTGTGCCCGAGCTTGAGGGCGATGTCGCCCTTGGGAAGCCGCTTAACCCAGGCGGCGAAATCGGCGCTCAGCTTGTTATAACGAGGATTGGTGGTGAGCTTGCCGAGGTAGGTGGCGATAGCACCCACGTTCTTGGCGATGCTCCACTCGTTATCGTTCAGGATCCCGATGAAACGTTTGGTGGTGGCTCGGACGCAGTTCAGCGCTTCAAACGAAATGCCGTTCGTGAGGGCGGCATCTCCGAAAATGCAAACGACATGCTCGTCGCCGTTCTTCTGGTCACGAGCCGCAGCCATGCCCAGCGCTGCCGACAGGGCCGTGCCCGCATGCCCGGCGCCGTAACAGTCGTGCTCGCTCTCCGTGCGCAGAGCGAAGCCGTTCAACCCATCCGTGGTCCGGATGGTGTGAAAGCGGTCCTTTCGCCCGGTGAGAATCTTGTGCACGTACACCTGGTGGCTCACGTCCCAGACAAACTTGTCCTTGGGGGTCGAGAAAACACGGTGGAGAGCGATGGAGAGTTCCACAACACCCAGGTTGGGACCAAGGTGCCCGCCGTTCGAGGCTAGTTTGGTCACCAGTTCGTGACGGACATCCCCTGCCAACTGAACTAACTGTTCGGAGGTCAGTTTCTTGATGTGGGACGGATGGTCCACCATATCGAGGTATCGGCTCATAAGTCGGTTTTCGGTCTATTCAGCATCTGCTTCCACGCCTGCCGGAGACTTGAGACGCAGATCGCCCGATGAAGTTTTCTCAAGGGCTTCGATCTTGATCTCTGCTTCGGCCAGCTTCTTTTGGCAGACTTGGCTCAGGCGGACACCCTCCTCGTATTGAGAGAGCATTTTCTCCAAAGGCAGATCTCCCGACTCCATCGTTTCCACAATGGATTCGAGCTTCTTCAAAGCTTCCTCAAAAGCCATTGGCTCGGAGCCAGTTTGGTTGGAGGAAGCCGCTTTGGTTGCACCCGGCACGTGGCGCAAAGTAGGGAAAACAGGCGGGCTCGTCTAGCATCGATTTACCCGCGCTCAATGAAGATCCAGGCTTGTCAAAACGGACAGATTCCGCACATCTTCCCCAGCATTACTCTGTTGAGCTCAGTTGGTCTTTTCTGCCCTACTTCGCCCAGGGGTGAAAGTTCGATCTAATACCGTTCTAATCAATGAAAACTCGATCAGCCAGACCACTTTATCAATATCTCCCGCTGGTTGGCTTCTTGATCGCCGTGTCCAGCCCGGCAGAGACCTCTCCCAGGACAAAGATCGACTTTAATCGCGACGTCCGACCCATCCTTGCGGACAACTGCTTCGCCTGCCACGGCCCCGACAAGGCCAAGCGCAAGGCAGGTCTGCGATTGGACCTGCGAGCGGATGCAACCGCCACTCTGGATTCGGGTGGACGCGCCGTCGTTCCGGGTGATCCGGCCGCAAGCCTGATCCTCAAGCTCACCGCCGCCGAAAACGAAGAGGACCGGATGCCTCCCAAAAAGACCGGCAAACGGCTGACCTCGGGCCAGATCTCCATCCTGCGGCAGTGGGTGATCGAGGGTGCGGAGTTCAAAGCCCATTGGGCCTACCTGTCTCCCGAACGTCCCCCGCTTCCGCCGGTGTCGGACTCCACCTGGGGCAAGAACCAGATCGATCGATTCATCCTGTCACGACTCGACAAGGAAGGCCTGAAGCCATCGCCCGAGGCCGCCAAGCATGCCCTCATTCGACGGGTGACGCTGGATCTTACCGGATTGCCTCCGACTGTTTCGGAACTGGATGCCTTTCTCGCAGACTCCTCTGACAACGCATACGAGCAGGCAGTAGATCGGGTTCTGGACTCTAAGGCGTATGGAGAGAAGATGGCAATGCACTGGCTGGATCTGGCCCGCTTTGCAGACTCGGATGGTTACCATGCAGACGTGCCGCGATCGATGTGGCAGTACCGCGACTACGTCATCGATTCCTTCAACCGCAACAAACCTTTCGACCTATTTACCCTTGAACAACTGGCTGGGGACCTGTTGCCCAACCCGGCCGTGGAACAACGGATTGCGACGGCTTTCAATCGCAACGGCATGAGCAGCACGGAGGGAGGCGCGGATCCGGATGAGTACATGAACAAGTACGTCACGGATCGCGTGAACACGTTCGGGACCGTCTTCCTCGGCTCCAGCACCGCATGCACCGAATGCCACGATCACAAATACGATCCGTTCACTCAGCGCGAGTACTATCAGCTCTATGACTTTTTCAACCGGATCCCGGAGCGCGGACTCGACAACGATCCGGCTCCGCCCTTCATCAAGCTTCCCTCTTCGGAACAGAGCGAGCGAATGGCCAAATACACCAACGAGATTGCGCAGTTGGAAACCGATCGTCGGAAGGCTTTGGATCGACAGAGCGACGAGCTTTCCAACAACCAGCGGGCTTGGGAAACAGCCCACCGGCATCGTATCGAGGCCGGATGGCAACCCCTGCGCGAGATCACAACATCCGCCCACTCCGGCACGCAGCTCAGGCGGCTGGATGACGATTCGCTCTTGAGCTCGTCCCCGCCGGTCTCGGGCGAGTCTTACGAAGTCTCCGGGATCTTCAGAGGCAGGGAATTGTCAGCTCTCCGGCTCGAGCTTGTTCCGGACGGGAGCCTGCCTGCGGGCGGAAGCGGCCGTTCAACCAATGGCCTGAGCGCGATCAGCGAGATCAGGCTGGAGGCAACGAGCGCGAACCCCGCCCAGGAACCTCCTGTTGCTGAAATCGAATGGGGAGGCTGGTCATCCCTGGGGCCGTTCAAGGCGGCTTCGACGAAGGAGATTTTTGAAAAGGGATTCCTCCCCGAGACGCAGCCAGATCTCAGCAAGTCCTACGAAGGAGGAACCCTGAAATGGAAACAGCAGCAAGGTTGGAAGGATGGAGCGGCCTGGGACCTCAGCGGTGAAAACCATGTGTCCTTTTTCCACCGCAAGGTCATCTCCAAATCCGCGCGCTTCGCAAGATTCTCGGCAGGTGGAGACGGCGGCTTTCAGGTCTGGATCAACGGCCAGAAGGTCGAAAACGGAAAGGTCTTTCGGCGAGTGGCGGCCGCACCGGATGACATCGTGGTCCTCCTGCAGCCCGGGGAAAACACCCTGCTCATCCGAGCTCATCATGGGCTTGGGACTTACGGCTTTCTTTTCTCCCCATCAAAAGAGCCGGTCTCCCGGGCCCCGGTCGAGTTCGCCCGGGTGGCGGCGGATCGAAGTGAAAAAGATTCGCCCAGTTCGGCCCTGATTGATGGGAAAACCGATACCGCCTGGCGGGCAGAAGGGCGCAGGACAGCCATACTGGTCGCCAGGTCACCGATTCCGTTCTCCGCCGGAGTTCGCATCACAGCCCGGATTCAATTCGCCGGCGACCAACCCATGGGCCGGTTTAGACTCTCCGCATCCTCGTCTTCGGGCTTCGCTGAACTGGCAGAGCTTCCTCAGAGCCACCAGACCACACTCTTCGCGTCGCCGTCTGAGAATTCTCCCGCCAGCCGCGACGCCCTTCGCGAGTTCTATCGAGAACAATTCGATGCGGAAACCAAGTCAGTGGTCACCCGGCTGGCCGCAGCGCGCAAATCCGCGAAGGATCTGGACTCTCAAGTCCCAACCTTGCGTGTGATGGAGGACATGGCTCAACCCCGTGAAACCCATATCCGGGTCCGTGGTGATTATCGATCCAAGGGCGAGAAGGTCTCAGCGGGGGTTCCAGCAATTCTGCCGCCGCTGTCCTCCAAGGAAAACGTCTCCCGGTTGACGCTCGCGAAATGGCTCGTGGACCCGCAGCACCCTCTGCTGAGTCGCGTCACGGTGAACCGGTATTGGGCAAACTTCTTCGGAACGGGAATTGTAAAAACCGGCAATGAATTCGGATCCCAAGGTGAGCTGCCCTCGCATCCGGAACTGCTCGACTGGCTCGCAAGGGAGTTCATCGAGGGCGGGTGGAACGTCAAGGCTCTCCAAAAGAAAATGGTCATGTCGGCCACCTACCGGCAGTCGTCAGCTGTTCGTCCGGAACACCTTGATCGTGATCCTGCGAACCGGCTGCTGGCTCGCGGACCTCGTCAGAGGCTCACAGCCGAGATGATCAGGGACTGCGCGCTGGACTACGCGGGGTTGCTCGACCGCAAGCGTGCGGTCGGCGGTCCCAGCGTGAAGCCCTACCAACCACCCGGGCTTTGGGAGGAAAAGATGTTCGGAGGCAACAAGTACGAGGAAAGCAAGGGGCCGGATCTTTACCGTCGCAGCGTTTACTCGCTGTGGAAGCGGACGGTCCTGAATCCCACCCTGATGACCTTCGATGCCCCGGATCGCGCATTGTGCACCGAACAACGAAGTCAGACCTGTACTCCCTTGCAGGCATTTGTAACCCTGAACGAGAAAGGGTTTGTGGAGGCAGCCCGGGTGATGGCGGAACGAGTCGTCCGGGAGGGAGGCCAGACCCTGGATGATCGCCTCACTTATGCGTGCAAGCTGGTTCTCTCACGTCCCCCAAGCGCTCAGGAAAGGCAGATCCTCGCAGCCACCCACCATGAAATGTTCTCCGCCTACCAAAACGACCTGACGGCTGCGTTGGACCTTTTGTCCACCGGAGAATCCAAGCGTGCGGAAGACCTGAACCAGCTCGACCTGGCCGCATGGGCTGCGGTCGGCAACGTTCTTCTCAACCTCGATGAAGCCATCACCAAGCCCTGAACCTTTAACCTCACCGACACCACCATGATCCATTCAGAACTCCAGCGGATGCTCGCGCAGAGCATGACACGGCGAAAGCTCTTCGGTCGGGCGGCCCGCGGGTTGGGACCCGTCGCTCTGGCTTCATTGATGAACCCGAGACTGCTGGCTGCGAGCGGCGAAAGCTCCCCCGCCAGGCCTCCGGCAAGCCTGCTGCATTTCGCGCCGCGAGCGAAGAGGGTGATTTATCTCTTTCAGTCGGGTGCACCCTCGCAGTTGGACCTGTTCGACTACAAGCCGGCCTTGATCGCGCTCAATGGCAAACCCATGCCCGAGAGCTACACGAAAGGCCAGAGAATCGCTCAGTTGCAGGGACAAAAACTCACTTGTGTGGGCACAAAATTCAAATTTGCGCGCCACGGCCAATCGGGGGCGGAAATCTCGGAGCTCCTGCCGAACATCTCAGGAATCGCCGACGACATCGCGGTGATTCGATCCCTGCACACTGAAGCCATCAATCACGACCCCGGGGTGACGATGATGCAGACCGGGAACTCCCAGGCGGGCCGGCCGGCGATCGGAGCGTGGCTTTCCTACGGGCTGGGAAGTGAGAACGACCAGTTGCCGGCGTTCGTGGTTCTAAGCTCCGGCTTTGGGCAGGATCAACCCCTGCTCACCCGCTACTGGGGCAGCGGCTTCCTTCCCAGCAATCACCAGGGCGTCGAGTTCCGCTCTCAAGGTGAACCGATCCTGTTCGTCTCGAATCCAAAGGGCATCGATTCCGGGAAACGACGTCGGTTGCTCGACAGCATCCGGGATCTCAATCAGTTGAATCTCGCATCCGTGGGAGATCCGGAGATAGAGACGCGAATCCAGGCATACGAGATGGCTTATCGCATGCAAACCAGCGTTCCCGAACTGATGGATCTGCGAAAGGAATCAGCCGAATCGTTGGAAAAGTACGGCGCTGTTCCCGGCACATCCTCCTTCGCCAACAATTGTCTCCTGGCTCGAAGACTGGTCGAACGTGGGGTGCGGTTTGTCCAGCTATACCATCGAGGCTGGGACCATCATGGAAACCTGCCGGCAGAGATCGCCGCCACCTGCAAGAACGTGGATCGACCTTCCGCAGCATTGATCCGGGATCTGAAGGAACGTGGACTGTTGGACGACACTCTCGTGATCTGGGGCGGGGAGTTTGGTCGCACACCGATGAACCAGGGCGACATGGGGAATGGCAACTACGGCCGCGATCATCACATGAAATCGTTCTCCATCTGGATGGCAGGCGGTGGAATCAAACCAGGGATCACAATCGGGTCCACAGACGAGCTGGGATACAACGTCGCCGAGGATCCAGTCACGGTGAACGATTTCCAGGCAACGCTCCTTCACTGCCTGGGAATCGACCATGAGAAGCTGACCTATCGCTTTCAAGGCAGGGATTTCCGGCTCACGGACGTCTCCGGCGAGGTCGTCAAGAAGTTGCTGGCATAGGCGCCCTTCTCCGATCAAGCCACGGGTTTCCGTGGCCTTTGTCATGGGCGCGTCTCAGGTTTTTCAAAGCCGGCCAACCTGTCCGCAACACACCGCCCGATCCGAATCGTCCAGGCTAAGCCGGAACGATTCAGCAGGACAGTGGACAGTTGCGCAGCAGACTCTTGTGAAGTGCGAGGCGTGAGGAGTGCGCGTATTGAACTGAAATACGTAAGCGACGAACAACGAAGCACTTCGCAAGAGGATCAAGCAAATGGCCGCTGGCCTACTGAATCGTTCCGGCTAAGGCCTCCCCGGCGTGCCGCCGGCGTCTGCTGAAAGTTTCCACGACGCAGGCAAGCTTGGATCCGCGGTTGGCGAGGACAGTTGAAGCGTTCTCCCAGTCCCATCCGCTTCCGACGGCCAGGGTGCCGCATCCTGATAGGATACCTTGAAGCCTTCGCTTCCATCGGGACGGTAGAGCCTGATGACGTCCCAATCGTTGTCCAGACCGAAGCCGAGATCGCCCCGGGAGAAGGAATTCGCAGGATGGAAAATCCTGAATTGATAATCGTCCTCGGTGAGCACCAGGAAAGCCCCGGGCTGAAGCGTCCGTCGAGGAAGCAGAAACGCGTGGAGGTCGTCTTTGTCCCGGAGGATCCAACCAGACAAATCGATCGCCGAGGTCCCCGGATTGTGAATTTCTATCCAGTCATGGGTCTCCGCACGTTTCCCCGGATTGTATTGAAACTCGCTGACGACCAAGTCGGAGGGCGAGGCTCCAGGCGGAACGGCAGGCTCGAGAATGGCAGTGATCCTCGTTACAGCGTTCGATGCCACCTTCAGGGTCAATTGGGGAGTCATCACCACTCCCTCGGGAGTGGACCATCCGGCGAATCGAAATCCAATCCGGGGAACGACCGTGAGAGTGGATGCAACATCGACAAAGTATTCCCCAGACCATGGAAGAACGTCGAGCCGCAGCGAGTTCAGATGGATGCTGGCGGAGTTGGTGGGGGTGACATCAAGGGACAAGGTCCCGAGGCCTCCCGTTAAGCGAAAGTGCGAGATGCAGTCCTGTCGGAGTTTGGCAGGCCTTGATCGACCAAAGGCTGCCACGACAGTCAGATTGGACTCCCATGTGGGCCGGGTGAAAGGCTGGTACTCGCGCTGATGCGGTCGGCCAAAGCCCCGATTGGTCAAGGACGCCCAGTTCCACCTATCAAGGTGTGATGGAATCTCAGGGCGAATGTTGGAGGACATCTCCTCCAGGGTTTGCACCACCCGATCCTCTCTGAAGTGGGAGTTGAGGAAATCCGCGCATCGCCGAATGAACCGTTCCTTGAAACCGGCGTTGGCAAGGAGAGACCGGAGCATGAACGTGCGCCCTCCTGCATTGGGCCAGCCGTCCGACGTCCCCGTACCAGCTGTGTAGAACCTGAACATGTTGTCGTAGTCCGCGTAGTCGCGAGCCATGGCAGGGACGTAGATCGAAGCA
Source organism: Verrucomicrobiota bacterium (assembly GCA_016871475.1). Lineage (GTDB taxonomy): Bacteria > Verrucomicrobiota > Verrucomicrobiia > Limisphaerales > UBA11320 > UBA11320. The sequence goes on along the minus strand of VHDG01000032.1, from coordinate 2,000 downwards.
GGCCAAAGACCAAACCCATAGTCCTGATCATACATCAACCATCGGAACCTCCCGCTCGACACTCGAGGACGCCAGCACTTGATGTTTCCGATGTCGAAGTTCTGGAAGTAAATGACCGCCAGATGGTAATCGATGAAGTTGTCGATATCGAGGTAGTTGTCAGAAACGAATGTGAAGTTGGATTCCACGGACAGGCTCCTCGTCGAAAGAAACTGCTGGAGCTGGGAGTAGGTTGTCGCGCTGCCTGCCCGAACTGAACCGTAACCTTCGATGAGATCAATGCTGCCAGGTGCCAGACGATGTCTTGAGATGACCTGGTGCTCGTTGACCTTCTCCCGGATGTTGTAGATGCCCCAGTAATCTCCGTTGATGTAAACAACACAAGGCCTGTAGCCCTGAGTATCGAGAGATGTGTCTTCAACCAGCCTCTGCATGAAGGCATCGCGCAGCAGGGTAAACGTGCCGTTGACGAAGTAGCTGCCGTAGGAGGTGGTGGGACCAAATTGAGTGATGGGAGACCTGACTGGAGTTTGGTGCGTGCTTTGGTTGTCATTCCCGGAGTTCCTGAGAACAAAGGATTCAAACTCATCGGCGAAGCGGCCAGGAAAGACCGGGTGCTTGAATTTCCCGGAGCCGTAGGAGCGTCGGGCAAACAAGGCGAGGGACTTTTGAGGATACCCCCGCGATCCCCAGCCTCCGTAAATCTTCATTCCTGCTTCCTGACGAAACCCGATGGCTCCGTTGGGCTCGAAAAACTCCAGAGCAACCTGCACCTCGCGATCCTTCCATGCGTTCGAGCCGGAGAACGGATAGTTCTGAAGCACCTGGTTCTGGTTGTTCAACACCGCGGAGCCCATGCCATACAGAAACCCGTCACGAAACCCCATGTTCGTGGGAGAAGTGGCGATCGAAACGATAGGAAGCGAGTGCGAAACCCCGATCAGATAGGTTTTCGAGGAAGGCAGACTCTTGCGACCCTGAGAGTCCGTTGCGATGACCCGGATCACCGTGGATCGCATGATCTGGAGCGGGCCCTGAAGAATGGGTGATTGGGCGGTTGGCAGCGATCCATCCAGCGTGAAATGAACACGGTGCCCCGGCTCGGCAGGAACGATCTCCACGGTCACCGGACCGGGATACAGTCCGCCGCCGGGAGGAAATGCAGGAGACGGCAGAGGTGGAGCCTGTGACGTTGCCGCATTTCCGGTGCCCGGCGAGGCAAGGGCTTTGGAGTAAAGAACAAGCTCCTCAGCGCCGTCCGGGAATCGACCGATGGATTGATCCCGGGACAAAGCAGGAACGACCAAACGGTCCACAGTCCGATCTGCGGCATCACTCAGGAGAAGGGTCTCACCTGACGCGCGAAGTTTGAAATTGGTGTGAAGCGGCAACTCGTTGCTGGAGATGTTCAGGTCCGAAGCGTAGACGAGCAGGAAGCCGTTGGGCTGTATGAGGCGCGAAGGGAAACGCCACTTGCCTGGCTGAGTGATATCATCGCTCAGACCGAAGCCCGATAGTTCGATCGCCTCATCATTGGGGTTATAGAGTTCGACCCAGTCGTAGAAACTCCCGCTGGGATCTCTCAGCTTGCTGACGTTATCGGCCATCACCTCATTGATCCAAAGGGTTGGCGTTCCGATTGAAGTAGGCAGAGCGCGGATCCGATAAAACGCAGAATGACTGGAAGCCAGGTCAGTCACCTGAAAAACACCGTCGGCAAGGGCCTGAACATCCGCGGTAGGAGAGGGAGCCCATGAGATGATGGAGGCAAGGGAATGGGAGGTTTCGACCACATAATCCTCGATCGCAGCCGACCCTCCCAGGAACTGAAACCGCACCGCATTGCCGGGACCGGATGACATCGTGGACGGATCGAGTTGCGGTGGCTCCTGTGCCAAAGCAGACCACGCAGACCCCAGCGAAACCCAGGCAAGACACAAGGCCAATGGACAACAGATGGATATCCTCTCAGCGAGCGGTCTACCAAGAACTCTGGAACT
>VHDG01000031.1 GCA_016871475.1 Verrucomicrobiota bacterium | reverse complement strand
TCGGAGCAGGCATCGGCATCCTGATGCTCGCCGCATTCAGCTGGATGGGACTGCAAGACATCCATGAGATGAACGCGCTCAAGACGATGCTGGGTTCGCTCATCAACATGACCGCGTCCCTGTTTTTCGCGGTTTCGGGACTCGTCGATTGGCCAAGAGCAGGCGTTATGACCCTCGGGGCGATCGCAGGCTACTACCTGGGTTCGAGGTTCTCCCAGGCGATCCCGCAGATTGCGATCCGGAGGCTCGTGGCAGGCATCGGCCTGTTTCTGTCGGCGGCCACCTTCTACAAGGAATTTTACGCCCGATAAAGTCGGGGTTGTGCCCGCCCGAGCCCGAGCATAGTCTTCCAGGGTGATTCGCAATATCATCTTCGACTGGTCAGGCACTCTCGTGGACGATCTTCCTGCCGTGTGGATCTCAACGAATCACGTTCTTGAGATGACAGGCGTCCCCCTGCTGACGTTGGACGAATTCCGCGCAGAGTTTCAGCTCCCGTTCCAAAAGTTCTACCAACGTCACACCCCGCAGGCCGACATGGTTCAACTCGAGAGCTGGTTCCACTCCAAGTTTCGTGAGTGCCAGCATGAAGTGAAACCGCTCGCCCACGCCAGGGCGTTTCTGGAGTTCTGCCGAGACCAGAGCCTGAGAACATTCGTACTTAGCACCATCCACCCCTCACATTACGCGACGCAATGTGGACTGACAGGATTCGGCGAGTTCATTGAACGAGCCTACCTGGAGGCTTGGGACAAGACGCAGTGGATTCACCGGGTCCTCGACGAAAACAGTCTTGATGCCGCTGAAACACTCTTCATTGGTGACATGACGCACGATGTGGAGACCGCCCGTCACGGTGGGGTTCACTCCTGCGCAGTCCTGACGGGTTACAACAGGCGCGAACAGCTGGAGAAGAGCAGCCCCGGGTTGATCGTGGATGACCTGGGGGTGCTTCAGGATCTGCTCAGCGCCCATGGCCTCGCCATCCCGCCGGCAACGAAAGCGGGTCAAGGCATCAGCGTTGCGGAGGCCCGCCCCGATGTCGACGGCGAGAGCGCAATCAACTCCCGCCCCATCGCCACAGTGGGAGCGGTCATCTTCAACGACCGGGAGGAAGTGCTCATGATTCGAACCCACAAGTGGTCGGATCTCTGGGGGATTCCCGGTGGCAAGATTGAATACCGGGAAACAGCGAAGGCGGCACTCATCCGGGAACTTGGAGAGGAGACGGGGCTGACGGTGAGGGACATCGAGTTCGTGATGACGCAGGATTGCATCGGATCGCGTGAGTTCTACCGAGATGCTCACTTCCTGCTTCTCAACTATCGTTGCCGGGCCGTTCCTCCGGCCAACGTGATACTCAACGACGAGGCGGAGGAGTTCAGATGGGTCTCGCTGGACCAGGCGCGACGACTTCCGCTCAACCAGCCGACCCGGATTCTCCTGGAAGCTGTTTCAGCCAAGCTGCCCCATCGATCAACCTGACCATGGACAAGATCCTGATTGAAGAACTGGAAGTGTACTATCGCGTCGGAGTGCCTGACGAGGAGCGCAGCAAGCCCCAGCGGCTGCTGCTCAGCGTGGAGATGACAGTGGACCTCCGCAGGGCCGGGGCCACGGACGATCTGCGGGACACCATCAACTATTTCGACGTGGTTGAGTCGCTAAAGTCTTTGGGCAAAGGCCGGGAATGGAAGTTGATCGAGTCCGTGGCTTCGGAGATCGCCGGGATGATTCAGGTCGCCTACCCGGTCACAAACGTGCGGGTGGAAGTCCGGAAATTCATCATTCCGGAAGCGCGATACGTGGCCGTATCGATCGAGCGTTGATCAGTCCTCCGGTTCGAGCGGGGGCCGATAGCCATGCTTTTTGGCCAGGGCTTCGCAAGCGGCGAGGGGCTTGACGCCCTGGGTGCAGGTGGGATCGGACAAGGAAGCCGCTGCCACGGCCACACCTGTCTGCAAGCACTTCTTGAGGTCCCAGCCCTCGTGGAAGCCAAGCAATGTTCCCGCACAGAAAGCATCGCCCGCTCCGGCTGCTCCAGCGATGGCCTTGGGCGGCAGCTTGAGAGAGGTTTGCCAGACATCTTCGCCCTTGCGCGTCCTGGCGAAAGCGCCTTCAGGGAAGTGAATCACAACCAGCTCACGAACCCCTTTCTGCAACAAAGCTCCTGCGGCATGACGAAGCGAAACAGTGTCCAGGGAACCGTCGGGCTGGCGGATCTTGAACCCCGCGGTCTTGCCTGCCTCGATCTCGTTGAGGATGCAGTAGTCCACGTATTTGAGAGCCGGACTGACCACCTTGGCAAAACGATCGCTATCCTCACTGACGACATCGACACTCGTTTTCATTCCGGCTTCCTGTGCGGCGGCAAGCATCCGAGCCGCCTTGGTGCCGAACTTCAAATCGGGCTCATCGAGAGCGTCCAGCAGCAGCAGGTAACCCAGGTGAAACAGCCGTGCCTTGCTCTTGGAGAAATCGAGATCTGCACCTTTCCACAACGCATTGGCTCCACGCAGGTGGAAGAACGTCCGCTTACCCCCCGCCACCTCAGTCATCACATCGGTGTAAGAGGTCGGAGCGTCAGGCGTGGCCTTCAGGAACTTGGTATCGATCTTGAGATCCGAGCACTGCTCAAGAATGGAGGTTCCGAGCAAATCCTTGCCTACGAATCCAGCTCCCGAGAGCGGGAAATCGACACCCAACTTGGCGAGATCGACGAGAACGTTGTAGGGCGCTCCGCCGGTCCCGCTGGACTGGCTGAGGATATTCGCGAGGGATTCCCGTTGGGGAAATACATCGACGATCTTCACCTGGTCGATTATCCAATTCCCGCCGCCCAGGATGCCCTTGCGGGATGAAAAATGTTTGGTGCTCATTCTAGAGATTATGCGCCGCGAGCTCGTGCCAGGGGAATTCGACAGAAGGCCCATTGCTTCGAAGGCGGCAACGACCAAAAGTGAATGAAAACCACATCCCCCATGGCAAGCGGTTTTTTTGGAAAACATTTCCAGGTGCTTTCCAAGCCTCATTTCACCTAACATCGCGCCGGCCATGAAACAGGCATTTGACTCCATAGAGAAGGTCATCCGCGAAATCCAACGCGGCAGGATGGTGGTTGTCGTGGATGATGCGGACCGCGAGAACGAAGGTGATCTGCTGATGGCAGCCGAGAAGGCCACTCCTGCGAGCATCAACTTCATGGCACGGTTCGGACGCGGACTTATCTGTGTCCCAACCACTTCAGACCGTTTGGCCCAGCTTGGAATCGACGAGATGGTGGCTGAGAACCGCGACAACTTCCGGACTGCGTTTCAGGTGACGGTCGATGCCTCGACAGGGATTACAACAGGGACCAGCGCCGCAGACCGCGCCAGAACCATCCAGGTCATGGCAGATCTGAGGGCGGTGAAATCGGATCTGGTCCGCCCCGGGCATATTTTTCCACTGCGAGCCAAGGCAGGCGGTGTGCTCCAGCGGGCAGGCCACACGGAGGCTGCGGTGGACCTGGCTCGATTGGCAGGATGTCGCCCCATCGGGGTTATCTGCGAGGTGATGAATGATGACGGGACAATGGCTCGACTCCCCGACCTGAGAAAGTTCGCCAAACGCCACAATGTCCTCATCTGCACCATCGAAGATCTGATCAAGTACCGACGTTCCAGAGAGCGTCTCGTCGAACGCGTCGAAACCGTCCAGATGCCGACCGACCATGGAATGTTCAAGCTGCACCTCTACCGCTCCCACATCGATGGCCAGCATCACCTGGCACTGGAGAAAGGTTCGGTTGCAGGCAAGAAAAAGGTTCTCGTTCGAGTGCATAGCGAGTGCCTGACGGGCGATGTCTTCGGCTCCAAGCGGTGTGATTGCGGGAGCCAGCTGCATCAGGCCATGCGTCAGGTGGAAGCGGAGGGCACAGGAGTGATCCTCTACATGCGACAAGAGGGCCGGGGCATCGGATTAGGTCCAAAAATCCAGGCCTATAAGCTCCAGGAACAGGGATTGGACACTGTCGAAGCGAACCTGAGGTTGGGCTTCAAGATGGACCTCCGCGAGTATGGCATCGGCGCACAGATCCTCTCGGACCTCGGGCTGAAGAGCATCCGGCTTCTGACCAACAATCCCAAGAAAGTGGTCGGCCTGGACGCGTATGGATTGGAGATCGTCGAGCAGGTCTCCATCCGGGTTCATCCCAATCCCCACAACGAGAGGTATCTTCGCACCAAGCGCGAGAAGCTCGGACATCGTCTGTAGCCCGCGCGCTTGGAATCGAACCGAGAGACCCGGGTCGGGAGGGCCCCCGCTGTGGCGGGTTGTTGCGCCCATCCCTCGCCCCCCTGCCCAACATTCAACCGGCCCTCCGCCCGGACAGCCACCCGCCCAAAACAATCCCCGCTTCCGACCTTCATGGTTCACTTCACCAAAACCTTAAAGTTTTGCTGTACTAACTTTCCTTGTTGACGATAAAATTCTTTGGTGTAGGTGAGAAGCCATGAAAACGCGATGGAAGTGGATGCTGAGTCTTTATGCGATGTGGGTCTGTGCAGGAATCGGAACAGGCTTCGCGGCTGAAGCGGAGAAGCGGCTGAAGGTTGTTGCGACGACGACGATGGTAGCCGACCTGGCCCGTGACCTGGGCGGGGATAGGGTGGATGTGGCAGGGCTGATGGGGCCGGGAGTCGATCCTCATCTCTACAAGGCCACCGCGGGAGATCTGAGGCGCATGCAACGGGCGGATCTGATTCTCTACAACGGCCTGCATCTTGAGGGAAAACTCCAGGAAGCCATCGAACGTTCAACCGGCTCAGGTCGGAAGATCAAGGCGGTGACGGATCGAATTCCCAAGGATCGGCTGCTCGAGGCCGAAGGGGCGGTGGATCCGCATGTCTGGTTCGATGTCAGTCTGTGGATACTTTGTGCGGAGGCCGCCACCGAGGCTTTCAAGGAATTGGACCCGGCAGGCTCCCCGTATTACGAAGAACGGCTGCAGTCGGTGAGAGCACGGCTTACGGCCTTGCATGAATGGTGCAAGGCACAGGCGAAGGACGTCTCCCCTGAACAACGGATCCTGATCACGAGCCACGATGCCTTCAGCTATTTTGGCCGGGCCTACGGCTTCAAGGTTATTGGGTTGCAGGGCATCTCCACAGTGACGGAGGCGGGGCTGGCTGATGTCACGCGGCTGACGGACTTCGTGAAAACGAACAAGGTCAAAGCCGTGTTCGTAGAAACGAGCGTCTCCCCGGCAGCCATGAGACGGATACAGAAGGACTCAGGAGCCCGGTTGGGTGGCGAACTATTCTCCGACGCGACAGGATCGCGTGGAGAGATGAAGGACGGTTATGACCTGGGCACCGTTGAAGGGATGATCCGGCACAACATGAACACAATTGTCCGCGCGCTGAAGTAGCGGGATCAGGCGGCGTGTGCGTGGTCGGATGTGGTGTTCCCCCCACGCCGAGGCAGCGGTTGCGCTTCCTGATCGAGGACCTGGCGCACCACCCGCACCAGTTGATCGGGCTTGTAGGGTTTCTGAAGGAAGTTGACTCCCTCCTGCACCCCCTCTGCTCCGTTGTCCATGAAATCAGTGGAGTAACCGCTCATGTAGACAACACGGAGGTCCTGCTTGAATCCACGGAGTCGTTCCGAGAGATCCAGGCCGCTTATGCCCCCGGGCATCACCATATCGGTTAGGAGCAGGTCGATGCGCCCTCCGCTTTCCGTCCAGACGCGGAGTGCGTCCACGCCGTTCTCGGCCACCATGACACGGTAGCCATGCTTTTTGAGAACCGCCTCCACCAGCATCCGAAGGCCCATCTCATCCTCCACCACCAACACGGTCTCAGTGCCGCCCCCTGCCTTTGAATCCTGTCGGCCAGGCGGGCCCTCTTGTTTCGGCGGTTTGACAGCGAGGGCCGGGAAATAAACACGGAACAATGTTCCCGCTCCCGGAGTGCTTTGAACATCTATCCAGCCGTTGTGTTGCGAAACCACACCATAGACGGTGGCGAGGCCCAATCCCGTCCCCTGCCCGAACTCCTTCGTGGTGAAGAACGGCTCAAAGATCCGCTCCAGGATTGAGGCGCTCATTCCGCATCCGCTGTCCATCACGGTCAGGCAGACAAACCTCCCCTCCCTGGCCTTCGGGTTCTTCCGCGCCGCCTCTTCATCCAAAGTCACCAGCGAGGTATCCACGGTCAACACCCCTCCCTGGGGCATGGCGTCGCGGGCGTTAACGACGAGATTCAGGAGAACCTGATCGATCATGTTGGAATCGCCACGAACCATCGGAGGCTGATCGTGATAGTAGAAGTCGAGACGGATGTTCTCCCTCAGGAGACTCCTCAGCATGCCGGCAAGATCCTGGACGACCCTGTTGAGATCGAGTTCGCACCATTGCACGACCTGCTTGCGGCTGAACGTGAGCAATTGTCGCGTGAGCTTGGCTGCACGGTCTGCGGCAGAGGAGACGCACTCGATCGACTCGACGGCTTTTGTCGAATCCTTGGCTTCACCCCGGAGCAGCTCGGCATGCCCCTGGACCACGGTGAGGATGTTGTTGAAGTCGTGTGCAATCCCTGCGGCCAGCTGACCGACTGCCTCCATTTTCTGTGATTGGCGCAGTTGGTCCTCAAGTTTCATCTTCTCGGTGATGTCCTCCACCACCAGCAGGACACACTTGACGGACCCCACCTCCATGGGCTCGGCCGAGATCCGAAGCTCCCGAGGCTCGCCTTTTCTGGTCCTCCACCGGCAGTGGAATCCGCTCAGGGATCCCTTCCTTCTGAGCTCATCCACGAACCGCACCTCGGCTTGAGGTTCATCCCATAGCTCGAGCTCGGCCATGGAGCGCCCGGTGACCTCCGCCTGGGAACGCTCCAGCGAACCGAGAAAGCTTCGGTTGATCTCCACGATGACGCCGGTATCGCATCGGAGAATCGCAGCCCCAGCCGGCGAGGCATGAAAGGCCTTCGAAAAGCGCTCCTCGAGTTCCTTGATCGCCACCTCGGACTTGCGTCGATCCTCTATTTCCTTGAGCAACATCTCGTTGGCAAGAGCCAGCTCCAGGGTTCGTTCATTGACGCGTTCCTCCAGCTCCAGATGAAGCCCGGGGAGGGCGCTTTCCGCATGCGTTCGCTGGGATACTTCCTCGACGAGCGCATCGTTCGCAGCCGAGAGCTCCTCCGTCCGTTCTCTCACCCCCCGTTCGAAATCCGTCAAAGCCTTCATCATGGCCTCCTCTGCCTGTTGTTTGCGGCGTATCTCCTCTCCGGTCCTCGCCTGCGCAGCGACCAGATCGGTCTTTAACTGGACGGCCTCGCCCTCCAAAGCGGCATTCCGTTTGCGCAGCTCATCGAGACGATGCACGACCACATCCAAAACCGCATCCAGATGCTGGGCGACCTGAGCCACCTCATCATCCCCCTGGATCTTGCGTCGCAGGCTGTAATCCCCCTGCTCACGGACCTGCTGCAAGTGTGCGACCAGGCCACGCACCCTGGCTGAGAATTCCCCCTTGCTGGCTGAAGCCGCCAACCATGATCCGACCCCCATGACCCCAAGGGCGATCAGTGCTCCGAGCACGACCACGGCCGGGCCCTCGACCGATCGCGAATGGGCTACCCAGCCTGTCCACGTGCACAAAAAACCCGCAATCAGGACGGCGACTATCGCTTTGGCTCTGTAACTCATGACTGAAAAATCGTTTGCATTCTAGCGGTCGATCATTCCTCCTATTGGTCGGCATTCGCAGTCCGCGCTGTAGCGATCCTTCGCAGCCCGCTCCGATCTGGCCAACCCGGCAACACTATGCTGTCTCACGAACTATTCGGAATCATGTCCACCGAGCTTGGCTCGGAGATCCTCGACTTTGCCCATCAGTCCGACAAGAAGCTCTATCGGGCAGTTCTCGACTCCGTTGCCTCGGTGAAAAGGGTCCGGCCGGTGTTCATCGAAAGGCAGAGCCGGGCAGAGCGTAACCCCTTCCTTTTGTCCGCCCTCAAGCGATCTGATCTGGGGGTCATCGGCGACAACCTCATCCGTCACTGGCTGCTCGAGAAGCACGGGGGCATGCTGTCGGACTTCCTGAACGCCCTCTCCATCCCTAACAAGGCGGGAGTCGTGGATAACCTGCCCTCCACGGTGAGCGACGTTCCGTTGCGTTCTGCCGTTGACACCCTTTTCGCCAAGTATCCTCCGGAGCCGGTCAAGGTTTACCTCCATGCCTTTAACCAGTTCAACCAGGCAGAATGGGCGAATCTCGGCAAGCTGCTGACGGAGGATCCCCGACTCGCTGCTTAGCCATCCGCCTGATCCATGCGATGCCTGCTCCTGCTAACACTCCTCGCATTCACGCAGGTCGCAACCAGGGCAGCAAGCCAGCGCGACGAGTGGCAGCTCGCTCCTGGCTTCAAGGCAGAGATCTGGGCCGACGAAAAACTCATTCAGAATGCGGTTGCGATTTCCTTCCGTGATGACGGCGCGCTCTTCGCGGCTGAGACACACCGATGGGCCACGTCGATTTTCGATGTCACCCGCCAAACATCCTGGCTCGAATCCGATCTCGGCTTCCGAACCCTCGCTGACCGTTCCAATTTCCTCGCCCTCACCTTCCGCACCAACGCCTCCTGGCTGACCAAGGACTCGGAGCGGATTCGACTCCTTCGCGACACCGATTCCGACCATCGTGCCGATGAGTCAGCGGTATTTGCCGATGGGTTCAATGAACCGACCGCTGGAACGGCTGCGGGAATCCTGCCCTTGGGAACCAACGTCTGGTTCGCATGCATCCCGCACCTTTGGAAAATCTCCCCATCGGACACTCCGGGAAAGCCAGCCACCAAGCAGCAAGTCCACTCTGGATTCGGAGTGCACGTCGGCGTCAGCGGCCATGATCTGCATGGGCTCGAAGCCGGCCCTGATGGACGCATCTATTTTTCGATAGGCGACCGCGGGTTTCACATCCCCTCCATTCAGGGATCTACGCCTCCCGGAGGGGTTGGATGGCAGTTTTCCGGCGACCAACCCGACACCGGAGCTGTATTCCGCTGCGAACCCGATGGCTCGCATCTCGAGGTATTCGCCATTGGTCTGCGAAACCCCCAGGAGCTGGCATTTGATGAGCACGGAAACCTTTTTACGGGCGACAACGATACCGCGGGAGCTGATGACTCCCGGCTCCTGCATGTCGTTCAGGGTGGTGATTACGGCTGGCGATGTGGATACCAGCATCTGCCTGGGTTTGGTCCCTGGGTCGCCGAAGAGTTCTGGCGAGGCGGCATCGATGACATCCTCCCCAGCTGCGGCGTCGTAGCTCAAGGCCCCTCAGGGATGGACTTCTTTCCGGGCACGGGCATGGACGCGGAGTTCAGGCACCGGTTTGTCACGTGTGATTTTCCAGGAGGCATCTGGGACTTCGCCCTCGAAAAAGCGGGAGTTTCCTTTGTCGTGAAGGACAAACGAAAACTCCTGTGGAACACCTGGCCCACCGATGTGGAGTTTGGTCCTGACGGTGCCCTTTATGTCGCAGACTGGGTGCACGGATGGGGCAAGCCGGACAAAGGGCGTGTGCTTCGAATCACCAGCGCGGGCTTAGGGGGATCAGCAGAGACTCAACGGACCCAGCAACTGCTACAGAAAGGAGTGCACCGCGAGTCACCAGAACAACTCACGTTGCTCCTCGGTCATGGGGATCAGAGAGTCAGGCTTCGAGCCCAGTGGGCATTGGCGGAAGATCCTCAGACAGCTCTGAGGGTATTTCCCACAATCCTGAGATCCCAAACCAACCTCCTCGCCAGCCTCCACGCTGCCTGGGGACTTGGGCAGGCTGCAAGAAGGCTGGATGCAGGCAGGCTGCGACTGGACCTGTCGGAAAGTCTGCGGCTGGGGCTCGACCATTCGCAGGAGGAGGTGCGCGCGCAGTGTGCGCGGCAGCTCGGTGAACTTCGGCATTGGGTCGCGACGGAACAAATCATTGAGCTATTGGAACGTCCTGCCCCCAGAGTTCAATTCGAGGCAGCTGTTGCGCTAGGCCGTCTTGGCTTCAGGAAAGATCTGACGCCGGTGTTGAACCTGCTTCAATCCAACAAAACGAACGATCCCTGGATTCAGCACGCTGGTGTCATGGCGTTGCTAGGAATGGCCGAAGCGGTCGAGCTCGGAAAGCTCCACCGGCACCCCTCCTCACAGGTCCGGGCAGCTGCGATCCTGGCCCTCCGCCGCCTTCGCAGTCCCGTGATCCAGACGTTCTTAAACGATCCGGAGAAGAGGCTGGTGGGGATGGCTCTCCGGGCTGTTTACGACGCACCGATCCCTGAGTCGTTGCAGGAAGTGGCCAAGTTCCTTGGGAAGGTGGATTGTCCCGAGGAGTTCGTGTCTCGATCCATCACCGCCAACCTCCGGATCGGAGAGGCTCGCAACGCGACGATCCTGACGGCGTTCGCCAGCCGCCGGGATCTGCCAGAGAAATCCAGAGCCGCGGCTCTCGACGCCCTCAGTGACTGGGAGGCTCCTTCGCCCATTGACCGGATCATCGGGCTTTGGCGGCCGATGCCAGCTCGAACGGTTGAGCATGCGCGCCGGGCGTTACGGTCTATCGCCGGCTCGATCATGGAATCCAAGTCCGAATCCGTTCGGATCGCGCTGCTGAAGGCCGCCGCTCGGCTGAACGTGAAGGAACTGGGCCACCCCGCCTATTCAGTGCTCGAAACTCAGGTCGCACCCAAGCTCCTCCGGCTGGAAGCTATCCGGACCATCGCCACGCTCAAACACAGCCGGTGGTCAGACGCTCTTGCCATCTGTCTGTCCGATCCTGACCCCGACATCCAACTGCTGGCCCTGAAGCTTGCGGCAGAATTCTCGGGAGGAACGATGCCCGGGGGACTGCCGGGCTTTCTTGAACCCAAGCATCCCCTGCGAGTCAGACAATCCGCCTTCTCGATCCTCGCCCAAGCATCGGGTCCGGAGGCGGCGTATGTCGCATCGCGTTGGGCCAGGAAGCTGGCTTCCAATGAAGTGGAGAAACCCCTCCTGCTGGATGTGCAGGAAGCCCTGGTCCGGTTTCCGATTCCCCAAGTCCAAGCGGCCTTGGAGGGGTTCAGTCAATCCCTGACTCGAGACCCTTTCCCAGGAACAAACCGGGTCGTTTTGGAAGGCGGTGATGCAACCAAAGGGCGACAAATTTTTATCCAAAAAGCGGATACCGCCTGTCTGCGATGCCATCAAGTGGACGGCAATGGCGGCCCGGTCGGGCCTGCCTTGGACGGGATTGGAAAACGCGCATCAGCTCAGCAGATTTTGGAATCGATATTGCTCCCGAACGCGAAGCTCACTCCGGGTTATGCCCAGTGCACGATTGTCGTGGAAGACGGCAACATCTACTCCGGCGTGGTGCGGAAGGAGACTGAAGACCTGATTGAGATTGAGAATCTGGAGGATGGCGTGCTCCCGATCTCGAGGAAGAAGGTGACCCGTGTGACTTACAGCCTTTCGGCCATGCCGGAAGGTTTGGGAGCTCTGCTCACTCAGCGAGAACTTCGTGATCTGGTCGCTTTCCTGGCGGAGCTCAAGTAGGGCGCTTCTGCTGCTTCACAACCGGTTCGGCGCACCACGAATCCGATCAGTGACCTGCGGCGGAGCCGGACCTTGTTCGAAAGTCACCGGGCTCGTTGTCCATCCTTCAGGCTGCCCGGGCTCTGCCCGCTTCGCCTCCGCCGATCGAACGCTGAACACTGGGTCATCGTGCCCGCAGTGGGGGAGTTTCGCGGCTCCTTCTCAGACACGCCTTGGGAGGCGCACCCTGAAGGGTGGACAACGAGCCACGCGTCCGACGTTGGTTGTTGAAGCGAAGTCTTCCATCGTCTTGTGGGCGATGGTGGCGGTTTGCATGGCAGGCTGCCATCCAGCCAACGCTTCCATGGGAATGGGGCGTGGACACCCAGCATGATTATTTATTTTCCTTCGCCTCACGGCTTGGCTCGCCCATGCTTCGGCCCATGTCGGGAATCATAGCCATTGTGGGTCGCCCAAATGTTGGCAAGTCTGCGCTCTTCAACCGGATAGCCCGGCGGCGCATCGCCATTGTACATGACCAACCGGGGGTCACACGGGACCGGGTGAGCGCGGAGATCGAGTGGGAAGGAAAACCCCTGACCTT
>VHDG01000030.1 GCA_016871475.1 Verrucomicrobiota bacterium | reverse complement strand
CCGGAGGCGCTTCTTCATCTCAGCGCGGGCTCGAAAAGCCCGCACCTTGACCAAGGGGGTGGACCAGCCGGTGATGGCGGAAATCTCCTTGATGGATTTGTCCTCAATTTCAAGCAGGGTGATGATCAGCTGCGAGGCCGGTGACATGTCGCTCAGGATCCTCTGGACCAGGAGTCGGGCTGCATCAGCGCTGTCCTGTCGCGCATCTCCCTCGGATTTGAATCGTTCCAGCCAATCTTCCTCCTCGCGGGTGATGTCGGAGAAATTGTCCTCGCGGTTGCGCTGGTGAACTCTGAGGAAGTCGTAGCAGGTGTGGACGGCCATTCGCATGAGCCAGTGTTCGAAGGGAGCATCTCCTCTCCAGGTTCCGAGCTTTTGGAAGGCCTTGGACCAGACCTCCTGGACGATGTCCTCGACCTCTGTCTCGCGTCTGGCGTAACGCCGGGCCGTGGCGAACAGCCGTGGTGAATATCGCTGGATGAGCGGTTCGAAGCTCTCCACGTTTCCGTTGAGAACCTCTGTGATCAGCTCCACGTCGGGCTTGGCGCTTTCGAGCGCATCTGCTGGCCGTGGCTCGGTCATGCAGATGTGGGGTGTGAGCGGGGCAGGCTGCAGGCAGGGCGGAAGGCCTTTTCTGGCCGGACCCCGGGACAGGCAGAAAGTCTCCGCGTGGGCATGGATGCATGTGCGGTCCCGCTTGAGAGGTGGGAGGTCGGTGCCTGCATCCTCCCGCTGTTGCCGGGCTTCGGCGACGTGACGTCGCAGGCGGGCCTGGCATTTTCACCCGTGGAGCCGGCCGTTCCAGGCCGCTCAGCCTGGAGGCCAGGCAGTAGGTTGGGGGCCGTGACGGGAGTCGGCTGCTTGCGTGAAGGTTCGGTGAACGTGCCCGGCATCCTGCCTGGTTCCTACTTGGGGTTCTTCGGTCCGTTCTTGAATCCTTTGGCGACTTCCTCCAGGCGCTTGAGCTGCCTCTGCTCGGGCTCCGTCAGTGAGCCGGCTGCTCTCTTTTGTCGAAGCGCCTCGAGCCGTTTTCGCAATCTATCCTGGAGTTCTGCCCGCCGGTTCTCCCTTTCGGCTGGAGTCAGTTGGGACTCCTGCCGGGCCTTGGCCACGCGGCGTTCCCGGATTTTTTCGATCCTGGCTTCACGCTGAGCCGGGGTGAGCTTCTCCAGTTGTGCCAGTGATGGGACAGGGCCTGTACTCGAATGAGACAACGCGGGGGCTGGTGTTGGCGGTGAGGTCGGAGTTGAATTTGAGGGGGCAGGTGGCGCGGCAGCCCAGGCCGTCGTGGAGGCGAGGACCAGAAAGGCGGCGAACCTTCCGACAACAGGGATCAGTAATGGGCGATTCAAGGAGCTTCGCATTGCGGAGTAACCAGACGTTTGGATCCGGGGTGAGGTTACCGCCGTCGCCGGTGGAATTCCACGCGGAAATTCCTGCGATCAGGCTCCTTGTGGTACGACGCTCTGCTCCAGCCGCACGCTGAGAGAACCCAGGCTCTTGGCGATACGGTCTGGCTGCTCACTCAATGTGGGGAGGAGTTTGGGTAGTGATTCCGGTTGCATCTTGATCAACTCCACTGCGGCTGAGATCAGCGCGAGCGAGTTGTTTACATCGTGCCGGGCCTGGCTCAAGTCCTTGAGCAGGCTCCGAATGGCCTCCGGGGTCAGCGTTACTGGTTCCGTCACGTTACGCATTTCACTCATCTCGCAGTTTCCATGCCGACCGCCAGCGACCTGCACGGTCCCCCCCCCATAGACCCCGGACCTGGCGGGTCGCCTCAATCATTAAAAGTTGAATCAGAATCCGAGATCTCATCCGGTCCTTGTGAAATTAATCACAAATCTATTCTTGCGCCGGTTCTGGTGGCTATCTACGGTCGAGCCCGTCCTGTTTCGCCATTCGTCCCTATGACGACCAACTCCGAATTCGGCTACAACTCGAAAGTGGAAGGCGAGGTCATTGTGACCCGCGTCGATGCGGCCATTAACTGGTTTCGAAAGAACTCCATGTGGCCGATGCCGATGGGGCTTGCGTGCTGCGCCATTGAGCTGATGGCGGCGGGAGCGAGCCGATACGACATCTCGCGATTTGGTGCTGAGGTGATGCGTTTCTCGCCGCGGCAATCCGATGTCATGATTGTTGCCGGGACTGTGACGTACAAGATGGCGCTGGCGGTTCGGCGCATTTACGACCAGATGCCTGAACCGAAGTGGGTGATCGCGATGGGGGCCTGTGCGTCGACGGGGGGCATGTATCGGAGCTACGCGGTGCTGCAAGGCGTCGACAATATTCTTCCTGTGGATGTTTACGTGGCGGGCTGTCCGCCCCGACCTGAGGCTTTGTTGGATGGCCTGCTCAAACTGCAATCCAAAGTGGCGGTGGAACCCGTCCTGTCAGCCAAGAGCTGAGCGATTCCAGGGACACAACCACCATGGCTGCCATTGAAAAGGCGTTGCTGCTTTCCAAACAGTTCGGTGCATTGATCTCCGATCCCGTGGAGTTTCGCGGCGAGACGACGTTGAGGGTCCTGGAGGCTGAACGGATCAGCGAGGTCTGCGCCTACGCAAAGGAGACTCTCGGGTTCAACATGCTTCTGGACATGTGCAGTCTGGATCATCTGGGGGAAGACCCTCGATGGACTGTGGTGTATGAGCTTTATCACATGGCCGAACGCACGCACTTGCGTCTCAAGACGGATGTGACCTCGGAGAAGGGCGAATTGCCGACGGTATCCTCGGTCTGGCGGACTGCAGATTGGCTTGAGCGTGAGGTATTTGACATGATGGGGATCCGGTTTCGGGGACATCCAGACTTGCGTCGAATCCTGATGTGGGACGGGTATCCGTATCATCCCCTGCGCAAGGACTTCCCGCTGGCGGGCAAGCCGACCGAGTTGCCGGAGGTTGCATTTACGAAGCCGGCACCGTTGGAGGGGGGACCTTTTGTGACGGTGGCGGGAGGCAAGGATACTCTGGCGCGTGAGCCGCGGGTTCGGGTGCCTGAAAGCTGAAACATCTGATCTGAAATGGCGACTACCCACGAATTTGAGGCCAAGGACACGGTGGCGAGAGCTGCGGTGGTCTCCAGGGCGGCTGCCCAGGACCAGGATCAGCTTCAGGGTGAGACCATGGTGCTCAACATGGGGCCGTCCCATCCTTCCACGCACGGTGTTCTTCGGATCCTGCTCGAGCTTGATGGCGAGATCATCACCAAGGCGGTTCCGGACCTCGGCTACCTGCATCGGGGCGACGAGAAGATTGCCGAGAACATGACTTACACCCAGTTCATCCCTTACACGGATCGACTGGACTACCTCGCTCCGCTTGCAAACAACGTGGCGTATTCGTTGGCCGTTGAAAAGCTGATGGGGATCGATGGAGCCCTGCCGCCGCGATGCCAGTACATCCGGGTCATCTGTTGTGAACTGGCAAGGATCTCCGCGCATTTGCTCGGGCTGGGTGCATTTGCGATGGACGTAGGTGCGCTGACCGTATTCCTGCACACGTTCACAGAGCGTGAGAAAGTGTATAACCTGGCTGAATCGCTGACAGGCGCCCGATTCACCACGAGCTACACGCGGATCGGCGGATTGTCGCGGGATCTCCCCTCGGGGTGGGTGGCGGCCTGTCGGCGTTTCTGTGACGAGGTCGTGGTCAACTTCGACGAATCCGAGAAACTTCTCACCCGGAACAAGATCTTCCTGGATCGTACGCGTGATGTGGGTGTGATCTCCGCGGCGATGGCCATCGATTATGGGTTAACCGGGCCGAATCTGAGAGGGAGCGGGGTGGACTATGATGTCCGTCGAGCCAGGCCTTACCTGGTGTACCCGGAGCTTGAGTTTGATGTGGCTGTGGGATCGGTGGGTGATTCTCATGATCGGTATCTGGTTCGGATGGAGGAAATGCGGCAGAGCGTGCGGATCATCCGTCAGTGTCTGGATCGACTTCCTGGCGGGGCTGACAACGCAACCCGGGAGCCGATTAATATTCCCGATGGCAAGACGGTTCTGCCATCGAAGGACAAGGTTTTGACGAGCATGGAGGAGCTGATCCATCAGTTCATCCTGGTGACCCAGGGGGTGAACGCTCCTCCTGGAGAGGTGTATTTCGGTGCGGAGAATCCGAAGGGGGAGCTCGGCTTTTACATTCATTCGAAGGGTGGCGGGACCCCGAACCGCCTGAAGATCCGGGGGCCCTCCTTCGTGAACCTGAGCATCCTTCCTGCGCTCCTGCCCGGGCACATGATGAGCGATGTGGTTGCGATTTTGGGATCGATAGATTTTGTGATGGGCGAAGCCGACCGCTGAACTGACATGGCATTCATTGTTCCAGCTGAATTGGAAGCCGAGCTGAACGAGCTCGTGACGCACTACCCTCAAAAGCGAAGCGCATCGCTGATGTTCCTCCATGCCATCCAGGAGCACTTCGGGTTTATTTCAAAGGAGGCCGCCGAGTGGATCGCCTCGAAGCTGGACCTTCAACCCATCCATGTGTGGGAGCTCGTGACCTTCTATCCAATGTTCCGGCAGCATCCGCCTGGAAGGCATCAGCTGAAGATCTGCCGGACCCTGAGCTGCGCATTGGGGGGGGCTTATGCGTTGCACGAGCATTTTTGCCGGAAGTTCGGGCTGGATCCAAAAGCCCATGGGATCCAAACCACGAAGGACGGCAGTTTCTCAGTCGAGTTTGTTGAGTGCCTGGCGGGATGTGGAACCGCGCCGGTGATGATGTGCAACGACGAGTTTCACGAGAACGTGAGTTTGTCGAAGGCTGACGAACTGATTTCCAAGTGCCAATGAACCGGAGGGAAGAACACCTTGGTTTGCCGGCGCTGGCTGGGGAGCTGTTGGCTGCCCGACATGGATTTGAACCATGACAAACAGATCCAGAGTCTGCTGTGCTACCGTTACACCATCGGGCAGTAGCGGGCCGCAAAAGTAAGTATTTTGAACTGAGAGTCAAGCTGCATGCCGCAAGAATATCGATTGATCCTGAAGCACGCTGACGAGCCCGGATACACCCCGGACATCGAGTGCTATCTGCGTCACGGAGGCTACGAATCCCTCCGCAAGGCGCTCGCTCTCGCCCCACGTGAACTGCCGGATGGCAAGCGCATGTCTGCCCAGGAGCAGATCCGTGATGAGGTGCTCAAGTCCGGTTTGCGAGGTCGGGGCGGCGCCGGTTTCTCGTGTGGGTTGAAATGGTCGTTCGTGGACCGCCGGAGCGGCAAGCCGATCTATCTGATCTGCAACGCCGACGAATCGGAGCCCGGCACGTTCAAGGACCGACAGATCATCCACAAGGATCCCCATCAGCTCATCGAGGGCATGGTCATCTCCTGCTTCGCGAATGACGTGAAGCTCGCCTACATCTACATCCGCGGCGAGATGCCCGAGGGTGCCAAGCTTCTCAACAAGGCAATCAAGGAGGCGCGGGCCAGGAATTTCCTGGGACCCAACATCCTGGGTTCGGGCTACAGCCTCGAGATCCATGTTCATCGTGGGGCCGGCGCCTACATCTGTGGTGAGGAGACCGGTCTTATCGAGTCCCTGGAGGGCAAGCGGGCTTATCCGCGGATCAAGCCTCCTTACTTTCCCGCGGTGCTCGGCCTCTACCAATGCCCGACCATCGTGAACAACGTGGAGACCCTTGCTGCGGTGAAACACATCGTGGCGATGGGCTCCGGTGAATACGCAAAACTCGGAACTCCCAACAACACCGGCACGAGGATCCTGAGCCTGAGCGGCCATGTGAAACGTCCGGGATACTTCGAGGTGGAGGTCGGGAAGGTGACCATGGGCGAGCTGATCTTCCACGAGAACTTCGGTGGCGGAATGCGCGACGGCCGCAAGCTCAAGGCGATTATTCCGGGAGGATCCTCCTCCAAGGTTTTCAAGGCTGGCGAGACCTTCAAATTGAAGCGCAAAGGTCCGGACGGGCAGATGGCCGCGGTGGACGTGGGCATCCTGGATTTGCCCTATGACTTCGATTCGCTGCAACAGGCTGGGTCGATGTCCGGGTCGGGCGCGATCATCGTCATGGACGACTCCACGGACATCGTGGAGGCACTGGCGAACGTGAGCGAGTTCTATGCCCATGAGAGCTGCGGGCAGTGCACGCCCTGCCGCGAAGGGGCGCTTTGGATGAGCAAGGCGTTGCATCGCATGACCCACGGGCATGGGCGCAAGGCTGATGCGGATTACCTGTTGCACATTGCACAGAACATTCAGGGGCGCACGATCTGTGCATTTGGCGAGGCTTGTGCCTGGCCGGTGCTGAGCTTTGTGAAGAAGTTCAAGGACGAGTTTGAGTCGCGGGGCGCTGCAGATGAAGCACGCCACGGAAGCATCCAAGGCGCCACGGGTCATCCCACCGCAGCCAGCCCCGGTCTCCCTGTCATCTGAAGCATGTCCACACCGACCACAGCCGAATTGAAACCCGCGCCTCCTCCGGTGGAAACCATCCGGATCAAGGTGGACGGACGCGAGCTTGACGTCCCCAAAACGATGCCCGACTGGCAAGGGAAGCCCCAGCCCACGACCATGCTTCAGGCATGTGCGATGGCGGGCCTGGAGGTCCCCCACTATTGCTATCATCCCAAGCTTCCCATCGCCGGCAATTGCCGCATGTGCCTCATCGAGTTCGGAACTCCGATGATGGGGCCCGACCGCAAACCGGTGCTGAACGAGGATGGCTCGCCAAAGATCGCCCGATCGGTGCTCCCCTACGAGCCCGACGCCGCCCGCGGAGCCATCGCCTGCGCGACCCCCATCTCTCCCGGGATGGAGTTGTATCCGAGCTCGGCAGCCACGAAGCAAATGCGCGAGGCTGTGCTTGAGTCGCTGCTCATCAATCATCCCCTGGATTGTCCGATCTGTGATCAGGCCGGGGAATGCAAGCTTCAGGAGTACTCGGTGGAGCACGGGCAGGCGACGAGCCGTTTCGTGGAGACGAAGGTGCACAAACCCAAGCAGGTGGATCTCGGGCCCCGGATCATGCTCGATGACGAACGATGCGTCCTGTGCACACGATGCATCCGGTTCACGCGCGACGTCGCAGGCGATGACGCCCTGGGCATCGTCAACCGTGGAAGCTACAACTCCATCGCCGCTTATCCGGGCCGCCAGTTCGACAACAACTATTCGCTCAACACGGTGGACCTCTGTCCGGTGGGGGCGTTGACGTCCAAGGACTTTCGTTTCCAGATGCGGGTCTGGTTCCTCAAGGAAACCAAGTCGTTGTGTGCGACCTGTGGGACAGGCTGCAACATCACGGCCGGGGCGAGGGAGGAGAAGCTCCTTCGGTTCGAGCCCCGTCAAAACGATGCAGTGAACGGCCCGTGGATGTGTGATCACGGGCGATTGAATTACAAATGGGTCCAGAGGGAGGATCGCCTCTCGACCGTCATCAGCACGCGCACCGGATCCGGGACGTGGACTGGTGTGCTTGCGGAAGTGGCGGAGGTTTTGCGAAATGCTCCCAAGGGATCCGTGGCGATGGTTCTGTCCGCACGGCAGACCAACGAGGAACTTTACCTGCTCAATAAACTGGCGGTTCTTTGCGGGGCGATCACTGATTCCATCGCACGGGAAGGGCAGGGGGACGCCCTGTTGGTGAGCCCGGACAAGAATCCCAACAGCAACGGGGTTCGGCTGACGGGAGTGGCTTACACCGAGATGGGGATTCAGATCCCGAAGATCGCGGCGGGGATTCGGAACGGACAGATCAAGACGCTGGTGGTGTTTGGGGAAGACGTCACGCGGCACGGTCTGGAGGGCGATGTGCTGTCGAGGCTTGATCACCTGATCGTGAGCGATGTGCTTCCAAACGAGACCACGCAGCGAGCTCACTTCTTGTTGCCCGGATGTGCCCACATTGAGAAGCGGGGCACGTTTGTGAATGTGAAAGGACGGTTGCAGAAGTTCATGAAGGCTGTTGAGCCGAAGGGCGACGCCCGACCGGAGTGGGAATTCCTGGGTGAGCTGCTTCAGCTTCTGGGCAGGCCGGAGAATTTCAAGAGCCTGGAGGGGCTGTTTAACCAAATGGCGAAGGACACTCCTGCGTTCGCTGGGCTGGAGTGGTCCCGGATTGGGGATCTCGGCGTGAACGTGAAGCTCTGATCAATACATGGACTCCATCATGGATTTTATCTATCTGCACCGCGAGCTCGTGATGGGGCTGGTGAAGATATGCGCCGTTCTCGCGGTGCTCCTGCCCATGGTCGCCTACTCGGTTCTCGCCGAGAGAAAAATCTCTGCGTTCATCCAGGACCGGGTTGGTCCGAACCGGGTGGCCTTGCCGCTTCTGGGAAGCGTCCCGGTGCTGGGTCCGTTCCTGACCCGGCTGGGGATCTGGCAACCCCTGGCCGACGGCCTGAAATCGTTCCTGAAGGAGGATTTCACGCCGAACTACGTTCGGAAGGCTTACTTCTGGCTCGCTCCCGCGATTGCGCTGATCCCGGCTTTCATGACGATGGCCGTGATCCCGTTCGGTTCATACATCGGAACCGAGAAGATGGTCATCGCAGACCTGAACGTGGGCATCCTCTACACCTTCGGCATCGTCTCGCTGGGGGTTTACGGCCTCGTGCTCGCGGGGTATGCCGCGAACTCGAAGTATCCATTTCTTGGCGGCATACGATCCAGCGCGCAGATGATCTCCTATGAGATCGCGATGGGGATGAGCGTGATCCCCGTTTTCATGCTGGTGGGGGATCTCAATCTTGGAAAAGTCATCCAACACCAATCCGGCGGCCTTTTCAGCTGGATCATCTTTCAGCAGCCCGTCGCGTTCTTCATCTTCATGGTGGCGGCGTTTGCTGAAACCAACCGCCTGCCTTTCGACCTGCCCGAGTCCGAAACCGAGCTCGTCGGGGGATACCACACGGAATACAGCAGCATGAAGTTCGCGCTGTTTTTCATGGGGGAATATTCGAACATGATCGCCTCATCCGCGATGATGGTGACGTTGTTCCTGGGGGGATGGACTTTGCCCTGGTTTGGCTTGAACGCGAATGCGCCGGCGGAGGGAGGGCTTTGGATCGGGATCGCGCACATCGGGATCTTCCTGGCGAAGGTGTTGGTGCTGATGAGCATTTTCATCTGGGTGAGATGGATGCTTCCCCGGTTTCGGTATGACCAGCTGATGGATCTGGGCTGGCGGCGGTTTATCCCGATCGCACTTGCGAACATCGTGATCACTGCGGTGATCCTCTACCTCAAGCACGCCCCATGAACAACGCGAGGAACAACCTGACGACCGTCAAGCGAACCGAGCTCACGTTCCTTGAGAAGCTCTACGTGCCCACGCTGTGGAGTGGACTGAAGGTCACCTTCCGCCACTTTTGGAACACTTTGTTCCGGGGTAAGGTGGTGACCATGGAATACCCTGAGCAGAAATGGACTGTTCCCGAGGGCTATCGGGGGGCTCCGTATCTGGTGAAGGACACGGAGGATCGAACCAAGTGCGTTTCCTGTCAGCTGTGTGAGTTTGTCTGTCCTCCGAAGGCCATCCGGATCACCCCTCCCGGCCCCGCCGTCGATCCCACCACCGGGAACGTCGAGAAGCGCCCGAAGGAATTTGAGATCAACATGCTTCGGTGCATCTTCTGCGGGTTTTGCCAGGAGGTGTGCCCTGAGGAGGCGATTTTCCTTCAGAAGGACTACTCCCTGACCGGGGTGAG
Organism: Verrucomicrobiota bacterium; assembly: GCA_016871475.1. Taxonomy (GTDB): domain Bacteria; phylum Verrucomicrobiota; class Verrucomicrobiia; order Limisphaerales; family UBA11320; genus UBA11320. The sequence goes on along the minus strand of VHDG01000030.1, from coordinate 2,628 downwards.
CCGCTCTGAGATGATCTACGACAAGGAAAAACTCCTGGCGCTGGGTGGTGTCCATCGAGGTCCGATCATGAAATGGAAACAGAAAGCGGATGAGGCCCGGAAGCAAGACGCCTTCAAGCCCGAATAGCGAGATCCTGCCATGGCCTATCCTGACCTGTTCTTCTATCTCTTCGCCGCGATGACGGTGCTGTTCGGTGCCCTGGTGGTCGCAAACCCGTTCAGTCGAAGCCCGGTCACGAGCGCGATGTTCCTCGTCCTCACAATCCTGTCGCTCGCCGGTCTGTACGTGCTCCTGCACGCGTTCTTCATCGCGGCAATCCAGATCATTGTTTACGCCGGGGCGGTCATGGTGCTTTTCCTGTTTGTGATCATGCTTCTGGATCTGAGGGACGAAGAAAAGCGGCGGGTGAAGATCTTCGGGCTCGTCACAGGTTTGCTGGCCACCGGCGCCCTGGGTGTGCTGTTGGTTCCGACCCTGTGGCAGTCAGGGGTGGGCAACGGGCTCAACCCAACTTTCGAGGGGGATACAAAGACCCTCGGAAGGGCGCTGTTCTCGGAGCATCTGTTGCCGTTTGAAATCGTGTCCTTGCTTCTGCTGGCCGCCATGGTCGGGGCGATCCTGCTGAGCAAGAAGGAACTGAAATAGCCCGGAATCTTATGCCACAAGTCGGCCTTGAGCATTATCTGGTAACCAGCGCCCTGCTGTTCTGTCTGGGGCTGCTGGGTACGATCATGCGACGGAACATCCTCATCGTTTACATGTCGTTGGAGCTGATGTTGAACTCTGCGAACCTGGCCCTGGTGGCGCTGACGCGTCACAAGGATTCCATGGGCGACCATGTCAGCGGGCAGATCATGGTGTTCTTCATCATAACTGTGGCGGCTGCGGAAGTGGCTGTGGGTTTGGCGCTGATCGTCGCGCTCTACCGCCGCCGGGCTTCAGCCCACACGGAGGATCTGGCGACCCTCAAGTTCTGACGCATCGATCAACCTATGCTGCAATTCGCTAATCTTGCCTGGCTGGTGTTGCTCCTGCCCCTGCTGGCAGCAGTTGGCATCACCCTCTTCACCCTTCGGCAGCGGGAACTGTCCGCCAAGCTGTCCATCGCCGGAGTGAGCCTCGCATTCCTGTGCAGTATCGCCCTGTTCCTGGGCGCGGGACAAACCGGTGCTCAGCCGGCTTCAATCCAGTGGTTGAGTGTCGGAGGCCTGGATGCGGGATTGAATCTCGTGCTCGATCCGCTGAGCCAGCTCATGCTGCTCATCGTCACGGGTGTGGGAATGCTGATACACATCTATTCCTACGGCTACATGCACGAGGACAGGAGCATCTCCCGTTATTTCGCCAGCCTGAGTCTGTTCACCTTCTCGATGCTCGGAATCGTGCTCGCAGGGAATCTGGTGATGATGTTCATCTTCTGGGAGCTGGTGGGTGTTTCCAGCTATCTGCTCATTGGATTCTGGCATCAGAAGGAGTCCGCCGCCGATGCGTGCAAGAAGGCGTTTCTCTGCAACCGTCTTGGGGATTTTGGATTTGTTCTGGGCATCCTGATGCTTTGGGCCGCGTCAGGAACCGTGGACTTCGCACTGCTCAAGTCCGAGCTGGGTGCGCATCCGGAGAAGCTGGGCAGCCTGATTCCACTGGCTGGGCTCCTGATCTTTTGTGGCGCGATGGGAAAGAGCGCGCAGTTCCCGCTGCATGTCTGGCTGCCGGATGCCATGGAAGGTCCTACGCCCGTGAGCGCGCTCATCCATGCTGCGACCATGGTGGCTGCGGGGGTTTACATGCTCTGCAGGACGTTCTTTCTGTTTGCGATTCCAGCCACGGTCTGGCCTGAGTCGCTGAGCTGGCTCCAGGGCATCTCATCGTTGGACATCATCGCATGGATCGGTGGCCTGACCGCGCTGCTCGCGGCTCTGATGGCAGTCCAGCAGGACGACATCAAACGGATCCTCGCCTACTCCACCCTTTCCCAGCTGGGCTACATGGTGATGGCCGTGGGGCTGGGGGGCCCTTCTGCGGCGATGTTCCACCTTGCGACCCACGCGTTCTTCAAGGCGATGCTGTTCCTGGGTGCTGGAGCGGTCATTCATGCCTGCCACCACGAACAGGATATCTGGAAGATGGGTGGCATCAAACAGCGCATGCCGGTGACTTTTTGGACCTTCCTCATCGGGACACTCGCCTTGTGTGGTGCCCCGCCCTTCAGTGGTTTTTACAGCAAGGATGCGATCCTCGCGACGGCCTTCGATCACCATGTGGGTCTGTTCCTTCTCGCGGTCGGTGTTGCCGCCCTGACGGCGTTCTACATGTCGCGTCTGGTGATCGTTGCGTTTCTCGGCGAGGCGCGAACTGATCATGCCGCCCATGCGCACGAGGTTTCAGGGGTCATGGCCTGGCCGCTGCGCATTCTTGCGGTGCCCAGTGTGATCGCCGGTGTCATGGGCATCGACCATTTCGTCGGCGGAATGTTTCCCGTGTCCGGCCATGCGGACCATCACGCGCACGCATCGTGGATCGAGTCGATCACCGCTCCCTTCGGCCATTCGCCTGCAGCGGCATTTCTCGGTCTGCTGGCTGCCCTCGCCGGCTTTTCGGTGGCGTGGGCATGTTACGCCGGCGGGGTG
>VHDG01000029.1 GCA_016871475.1 Verrucomicrobiota bacterium | reverse complement strand
CGCTGCTCTTCGACGACATACCTGACCGCATGACGGTGGAGGACAGCGATCGATTCGGCTCCTTCGCCTCGGCGCAGTGCCATGTCACGAACGAGCTTGTCCTCTGGATCAGTGGAAAGGGGCAGGGGACCCTGGGACGCTTCTTGTTTTGTCCCACTCCTTACTGCGGTCGCATGGCGGGGCGGCAGCTTGGAGGTGCAAGCTATCTTGAGACCATCGGGCGCGAGCTCCTGCCGGAGGTGGAAATTTTCTGGACCGGCCCCGACATTATCTCGAGGGAGATCACAGTGCCGCACGTGAGAGAGTTGCAAGAAATCCTCCGCCGCAAGCCGCTTATCTGGGATAATCTTCAAGCCAACGACTATGACGGTCGTCGATTCTTCTGTGGCCCCTATGCTGATCGTCCGCCGGAGCTGCGCGCGGAAGTGACCGGGATGCTTATTAACCCGAACTGCGAGTATGCGCTGAATTACGTTCCTATTCGAACGCTTGGCGAGTTTGTTCATGGCAAAGGCCGGTGGGATGCACGCGATGCCTACCTCAGGGCGATGCGTGAGTGGCATGACCAATTCGACACGATCGGCCAGCCGCTGGCTTTTGAAGATCTACTGTTCCTCGGTGATTCCTATTATCTGCCGTTCGACGACGGCCCGGTTGCGGAGCTGTATTTCCAAACGGCACGAAAGGTTCTGAGCACTCCTCCCTCCAAATGGGGACCCGAGGCGACGAGTTTTCGTCTTCAAACGCAGCGTTACAGGGACTTCTGCGCGCGGCTCGCGGAACTCAAGAATCGTCCTCTTTTCTACGCCCTCAGCCGTCGTATCTGGGAGCTGCGTGAAGAGCTCGACCTGCTGGCTCGCTATATGGCTGGCAAGGACGACGGCAGACTGCCGGATGCGGCATGCAGCTCCGACTATCATCTTCCGAACACCTATCGGGGTGGTTTTGTGCCACGGCTGCAACGGCTGCTGGTCCAGCATCCCGACGAGACCTTCACCCCTTCCCCGGCTTCGTCATGAGTAATTTCACAATTCGTTCTGCACGCGAAGCTGACCAGGCTGGAGCCTATCACGTCTGCATGAAGACCGGGGATTTTGGGAAGGACGGTGAGCCGTTCTATCGAGAGGACCCTGACGCTCTGGGTCGGATTTTTGTCGGCCCCTATCTTGCCTTCGAGCCTGGGCTGAGCCTGATCCTCGAGGATGATCTTGGTGTTTGCGGCTACGCGCTGGGTGCATTTGATTCGCGGGAGTTTTATCAACGCTACGAGACCCAATGGAGGCCAAATCTCTGCGCGCAGTTCCCCGCGCCCGTTGGCGACCCTGCAACCTGGAGTCGCGTGCAGACCGTCCACAACTGGTATCATCATCCGGACTATTACACGCCGGAGCCTTACGACCTTCATCCTTCGCATCTGCACATTGATCTGCTGGAACGGGCGCAAGGTCGGGGTCTGGGCCGTCGGATGCTGGAACAAGTGATGAGCAAACTGCGCGATCGTGGTTCGCCCGGAGCGCATCTCGGGTTGAGCATGATCAACACGCCCGCATTCGCTTTTTACACGAAACTCGGCTTTCGCGAACTGGTTCGCATGGGCGAAGGGAAGGATGGATGCATCTACATGGCGAAGTCCCTTCGCGACAGTTCGCTGGGATAGTCATGAGAACGACCAAATCCCATCCAGAAACAATACGGTCCTCCAAGGAAGGCCACCGGCGATTTTTCTCAAACTTGGTTTCATTATTGCGCCCGATGGCATTCCTTGGGTTCATCTCTTTGAAATCCGAACGGCAACATAAACTGCATGTCTAAAAGTCTCGCGCTTCTTGGTGGGTCTCCGGTTCGCAAACGGCGATTCACATCCTGGCCCATCTTCGGCAAGCCCGAGGAGAAACGTCTGCTCAGAACACTTCGAAGCGGCAAGTGGGGCCGCCTTCACGGCCCTGAGGTGGCCGAGTTCGAACAGCGATTTGCAGGCATGCACGGTTGTAAACATGGGCTGGGCGTCGTGAACGGAACCGTTTCCCTGCGCATTGGTCTCATGGCGGGTGGAATTCAGGCGGATGATGAAGTGATCGTGCCCCCCTACACCTTCCTGTCCACAGCTTCCGCCGTCGTTGAATCGAATGCCATTCCTGTCTTCGCTGACGTCGAACTCGATACTTTCAATCTGGACCCCAGTGCAGTGGAGGCCGCAATCACACCTCGAACGAAAGCCATCATCGCGGTGCATTTCGCGGGGCAGCCTGCCGACATGGACGCGCTCATGTCGATTGCACGGAAGCATCGACTGTTTGTCATTGAGGACGCGGCGCACGCGCACGGCGCGATCTACCGGAAACGTCCAGCCGGATCGATCGGGCACCTTGGTTCGTTTTCGTTTCAGTCGAGCAAAAATCTCAATTCAGGCGAAGGAGGCGCCATCACCACCAATGACGACCAACTCGCGGAGGCCTGCCGTTCGATTCACAGCTGCGGACGTATCCCCGGCGGCCTTTGGTATGAGCATCATGTCATCTCGGGCAATTACCGCCTCGGCGAGTTTCAAGGCGCGATTCTCAACTGCCAGCTCGACCGCCTGGAGGCACAAACCCGAAAACGCGATGCCAACGGGCAATACCTTGCGGCGAGAATCTCGAGGTTGCCTGGCCTTTATCCACAACGTCGGATCAAGGGCTGCGACAGGCACAGCTACCATCTTTTCATGATGCGGGTTGTTGCAGAGGAGTTCGGTGTTTCGCGCGAAAGCGTCATTCAAGCACTGCAGGCTGAGGGCATTCCCTGCTCCGGAGGCTATGTCGTCTCCCTGCCACAACAACCGTTGTTCAGGAACAAGGCTTTCGCACCGTACCTGCCCAAGTCCAGCGCCCGACTCAATTTCAAGAAGGCAAACCTGCCGAACAGCGACCTTCTATGCCGCGAACAGACGATTTGGTTCGAGCAGAGCATGTTCCTGGGTCCGCGTTCCGACATGGACGACATCGCGCGTGCCTTTGAGAAGATTTACGAGAATCGGGATGAGCTCAGGAAACGAGGGGCAAAGGCAAGACGATGAGCCTGGGCGCGTGGGGTTGGAGTGAACACTTCGAACAAGCCTTCGCGCTGAGCGCAGCGCCAGGACTTATTCCCGCGCGCGTCATGGTTCAGCTCCGAGGCGGGTACCACGTTCATGCGGAGGAGGGCGAATTCCCTGCCGAGGTATCAGGCCGGTTCCGACACCAGTGCCCCCACGCGAGCGGTTATCCAGTAGTGGGTGATTGGGTGGTCATCGGCTTGATGCCCAATGAGCACAAGGCTGTCATTCATGCTGTGTTGCCTCGACGAACCAAATTCTCCCGGACGGCTGCCGGAGATGCCACCGAGGAACAAATCCTAGCTGCGAACATCGACGACGTGTTCGTGGTGGAGGCATTGGATGATGAGCCGAATCTGAGACGGTTGGAGCGGTTTCTGACATTGGCCTGTGAAAGCGGCGCCACACCCGCGATCCTCCTGACCAAGGCGGATCTTTGTGCCGATCCGGCTGCCGCCGTCGCACAGGTTCAAGCCAAGTTGGGAGAGACGCCTGTGATCGCGATCAGCTCCGTGAGCGGGGCAGGCATGCGAGAGCTTCGTTCGCTCCTGGGCACGGGACGGACCTCCGTGTTGCTCGGCCCTTCCGGGGTGGGTAAGTCCACGCTCACCAATGCGCTGTTTGGAGACGAACTGCTCGATACACAACCTGCGCGGGAAAGTGATTCCAAGGGACGCCATACAACCACTCATCGTGAGCTCATCCTGCTGCCAACAGGAGGCTGCATCATCGACACCCCTGGGCTGCGGGAGCTCCAGCTCTGGGATGGGGAGACGGGAGTGAAGGAGGCCTATGCGGATGTTGAGGCGATCGCCTCAGGGTGTCGTTTCACGGATTGCCGGCATGAGAGCGAGCCCAACTGCGCTGTTTTGTATGCAGTGAAGTCCGGGGTGCTCGATCCTGGACGTCTGGAGAGTCACCGCAAACTGGTGCGCGAACTCGAGTCCCTGGAGATGCGCCAGGATGTAAGAGCCAGGGCCGACCAACGTCGTCAGATGAAAGTTGTCCAGAAGAGCCTGAGGCAGCATTTCAAGCAAAGGCCGCGGGACTGAGCAATCAGCCATGCTCTCCCACTGAATCGTTCCGGCTTAGACGAAATCTGACAAAAGCGGCTGGGGCGGTTCGTGCCCGGGCTTGTGCCTTCAACTGGGGCGTTGAGGTCTGACTGTCACCCATCCTTTCAACAGAACCCCGAGGGCGACACCTCCGACGAACACCATCCAGAACCACACCGGATTCCTCTCACTCAGCCCGTGGGCAAGATTCATCCCAAAGAGACTTGTGATGGCGGTGGGTGGAAGGAAGAGAGCCGCCAGTATGTTCAGCCGATGGCTGGAGACCACGGCGTCGCGTGAGAACCGGGCTTGCGCTTCAGCTTCGCGGGCCATGCGGAACTGAATCGAGTTTCGAACATCCTCAAGAAGGAGCTCCAGATTGCGCTCCACATCATAGGCACGATCCCTCACTTCGATGAGGAAAGGGTCGGACTTCACAGCCTCCCGGGCTGACTGGAGTGTCAGATGAAGATTGCGGGCGGCACGGACCAATGGGGTCAGGGCTTCCAGCAATTCGAAGACCTGATGCAGGTCGGCGGTTTGTTCGAAGGTTTGGCTCAGTTGAGTCTCGAGGTCTGCATAGGACTGGACATGCCGTTGGAGCCCGCCTGGTCCAGGTCCTCCACGGTTGAACAGCCACTCACCGGTTGGAGCTCTCCAGAAGAGAACACCTTCCCGTCGGGATTCATCCGGTCCTGGAGGTTTGTGAAGCACCAGGAGGAGGTGTCCTTCTTCATGAATGGCGCGCTGCCGACCGTAGGTGGAGGAGCTCAATCGTGCTCGAAGGGCTTCAGGAAGGCTCCATGTGGGAGGAATCAGCGTGCCCCTGTCTACACCCAGCTTTGGAATGAGCTCAACTGCTTTTGAGAACGACCATGGTTTCGATTTTGATTACGATTGCGAGGGGAGGAGACGGATATCCTTCAAACAAAAAACATGACATCTGTTCGAAGCAGCCCAGACTGTGACCAATGAAGCTCACAATTTCTCACGGTCCCACGAGCCTTCTCCTTCAGCGGACGAAGCGTTTTGATTCCTGTCGGCACCTATCTCTAGTCGTCCTGCTGCTCGTGATCATCACAAGCCCGCTTTGTATGCAGGCAGGTGATCCTGGATCCAGTGAGGTCCAGGGCGTCGTCAGCCGTCCAGCCAGGCCGCTCATCAAGAAGGCTCTCAGGGCTGCTGGCGGACAATCAAAACTGCTGCAGATTTTCGGGATGAAGGACCGGGTGGTGTTGGGAAACACGGACACGGGTCTTGGCGCCCGGCGCGAAAGTGTCCTGGATGCCCCCCGACACTGGTGGCTCAAAAGCTCCGGCGGCTACACCGAGCGCGAGGACGAGCCAGCCACCTTCCTGGTATGGGCTTGGACTCTCAAGGTCCTGACCGATCAAGCCTCCTCGGTGGAGACGCTTCCTGACACAAAGGATGGCGATCTCGAATTGTGGGGCCTTCGGGTCAGCGGGAGCGTCCAGCCTGCGATGGACTTGTACTTCAGCAAAAGAAGCAACCTCCTGAGTCGCATCGACTGGCGCTCAGACATCCACCGCTTCTCGGAGTGGAAAACGATGCCCAATGGCACAAAACATCCGACGAAAGTGGTGGGGTACAAGAAGGCTACAGGAAAGCCCTGGTATTTTGATGAGGTGTTGGAGGTCACACCCTTGCCGGAGTTGCCGGAACCACTTCGTGCACAGCGATGAAAAATATCCGATGAAGAATATGGTGTCTGTTGAAGCCGCGGGAGCGAAAGCCACTCCGTTTCGGTGTGGCCGGCGCCCAAGGGACAATCATCCCCCTGGCTTTGCCCTGCTCATGGCGATCCTGGCTCTCCTCAGTGGCGACATCAACGCGGCTGATGACCTGACCCCACTATCCGACGAGTTTCGAACACCAGCGACCCTAAGCAACTGGCAGCGCGTGTATCAGACCCAAGGTTGGGGCAATGATGCCCTCGAGACATTCGACTTTGGTCAACGTCGCCCAGGGCGATTGCTGATGATTCCGCATACCAGCGTCTGGTAACAGGAGTGGCGTGGCGAACTCGCCTACAAGTCCATCAATGGAAACTTTGTCATCACCACTGATGTGACGGTGTCGGGACGAGGTGGCGCGGGGGCTCCAAACAGCTTGTTCTCGCTGGCGGGCATCATGGTTCGATCTCCACGAGCCATGACGTCTCCTGCACAATGGACGCCGGGTGGACAAAACTACGTCTTTCTGTCTCTAGGCGGTGCCAACACACCGGGCACCTATCAGCACGAGGTCAAGACAACTTTGAACAGCGTCTCGACCCTGGAGATATCTGCTGGAACACCCCGCGCCCAGATCCAGGTGGCACGGATAGGTCGTCACCTGATCCTGCTCAGACGGCCCGAGGGTGGAAACTGGACGGTGCACCGCCGGTACTCGAGGCCGGACTTTCCTGTCACCTTGCAGGCCGGGCTTACGGTGTACACAGATTGGGCGAACTGTGAACGTGTTGGATTCGTTGCTCAGAATCTGACCGTTCTCACCAACGGTGCGCGGCTTCCGAATGGGAGTCTGTTCACCGGGGCGAGTCCTGACTTGGAGGCAGCCTTCGACTACGTGCGCTACGCACGACCCAGGATACCCGCCAACCTCGCGAACGCAGATTTCTCGAATCCCGCCTCGGTGAGTGATTCGCAATTGCTTGCCTTCCTCGGCGATCAGGCACACGAGCCGACGGAAGCTCTGAGGCTCGATGTGAGGCCTGAATCCTCCGGCAACCTCATACGGCTGGCTTACCCTTCGGGCTCCCCCATGGAAAGCCACCGCCTCAGCCGCATCTCCATCCATGCAGCTACGGATCTGGGATTGAGCCTCAGTCAGTGGAGACGGATCACGGCTCCGCTCGTCCTCACTGACGGACAAGCCCAAGCGATGGACACCGGGGCATCATCTTCCAATCATTTCTACATCGCGGTGGAGATGCCTTGATCGGCATTTTTCAGCTTCCAGCCCAACCGACTCTTCCTATGCTCCGGACAATGTTGAACCTGCTTGCGACGCTTCTGTTCTTCTCGATGGGGTGGGCACTCTTCGCTGCGCCACCCAATGTTCTTCTGATCATCTCGGACGACCAGCACTGGGGTGACTATGGGTTCATGGGGCATCCTGTGATAAAAACTCCGCATCTGGACCGACTCTCGAAGGAGGGCAGGACTTTTCGTCGAGGCTACGTCCCGTCGAGTCTTTGTTGCCCGAGTCTTGCATCCATCATCACGGGGCGTTACCCGCATCAACATCTGATCACAGGCAACGATCCTCCCAGGCCTGCAGGGATGAAGGGCGCCGAGTTCCACGCTTCCCAGGCGTTCTGGGAGGGCCGTCAACAGATGGTTAGGAACCTTCAGGCCTGGCCCACGTTGCCTCGACTGCTCGGACAAGCCGGCTACCGCAGCTTGCAGACCGGCAAATGGTGGCTGGGCGACTATCGGCATGGGGGATTCACGGAAGGCATGACGAAGGGGGGACGGCATGGGGACGTGGGACTGGAAATCGGGCGCAAGACCTTGCAACCGATTTATGACTTCATGGCGCGTTCACGCAGAGATGCGAAGCCGTTCTTCGTCTGGTATGCGCCCTTGTTGCCACACGACCCTCACACCCCGCCCGAGCGCATCCTGGCAAAGTACCGGACCCAGGCGCCGAGCGCGGCCATCGCCAAATACTGGGCAATGGTTGAATGGTTCGATGAAACATGTGGCGACCTGCTGAACCACCTGGACCGCGAAGGCCTGGCTGAAAACACGATCGTGGTCTATGTCACCGACAACGGTTGGATCACCGATCCGGACACCGGGCGTTATGCTCCCAAGTCGAAGCAGTCCCCCTACGACGGCGGGTTGCGCACACCGATCATGGTACGGTGGAAGGGGCGTCTTTCTCCCAAGACCAGTGATGTGCCGGTCAGTTCCCTCGATATTCTCCCCACGATTCTCAAGGCATGCGAAGTGAAGGCACCCCAGGATCTTCCCGGCCTTGATCTCATCGATGAATCCGCGCTCGTTGCTCGTCCTGCGATCCACGGCGAATGCCATACCCACGACTTTGTGGATTTGAAGCGCGCTGCGCCGAATTTGCGTTGGCGATGGATCCTGGAGGAAGACTGGAAACTGATCATCCCTGCACCTCAGAACGAGAAAGGCGCTGTGGAGCTTTATCACGTGATGAATGATCCGAAGGAGGAAAGAAACCTGGCGGACGCCGAACCGGTGCGTGTGGCCAGGCTTCGTGCCAAATTGGATGCCTGGTGGATAGGCACTGAGCCAACTCCGTGATCTTGGCTGTCGGCGTCATAGGTCCATCATAAGCTGCACAAGACTTCCGCACTCCAAGACGCTATCGCGAGTTCTTAGCCTGCCAGGAAGTCCGTCAGGTCATGGAGTGCGCCTGTCCGCCGGCGCTTTGACCGTGAACGTTCGATGGACAACAGGCGAAACTTGGCCCTCTGGCACACGACGTCGTGGGAAACACTAAGAACGCCTGAGGGCTGGTGAGTGCAAGGACATCGGACTTTCGACTCTCGAACTCCTCGAACTACGATGGGTGGTTACCAGGCGTAAGTAGGGCCCAGTAGGTGAGGCGCTTGGATTGCGGAGCTGGGCTGGTTAACGGTGGTGTTTTAGAATACCTCCGTTCGCGATAGGCGCGCGAGGAGATGTGCGATGGCTGCGGCTTCTGTCCGGTCATCCATTCTGTAGGAGTCTCTGCCCGGGTGGACCACAAACAGATGTTCCAGCTTCAAATCATTCAAGGCCGTGTGCATCGACTTTGTCATGGACGGCGCGTCTCCATATTTGAACTCGAAGCCGCACCTCCGTCCACGCCAGTTCACCAGCAAATCCAGCTCTGCGCCGCTGTGCGTGGCCCAGAAGAACGCATCCCGATCACCCGTGATGCTCAAGACTTTTTCAAGTGCAAACCCCTCCCACGATGCACCCAGTTTCGGATGTGCCTCCAGGTCGGCGAAGGAAGCCTGTCGCATCAGGCAATGCAGCAGGCCCGAGTCCCGTAGATAGATTTTCGGGGCCTTCACCTGTCTTTTGCCCAGATTCTCGTATAACGGAGCAAGCTGCCGCACCATGAACGTCGAACTCAGAAGATCCAGATACTTGCGCATGGTCGGTTCGGACGTGCCCAACGAGCGCGCCAATTCCGAGCCTTTCCAGATTTGGGCGTGGTAATGCGTGAGCATGGTCCAGAACCGGCGCAGGGCCGGCGAGGCCACCCTGATTCCCAGCTGCGGCATATCCCGTTCCAGCAACGTCCGCACAAATTCCTCCTGCCACTGACGGCTCACCGCATCCGTCGCGACCAGATACGAAGGCGGAAAGCCGCCCCGCCACCATAGGTTCCGCCACTCACCCTCTCCGACTTCCTTGAGAACCAAAACGCTCCGTTTAGGATTTCCAATTATTTTACATCATTTTATCATTCAACGTCTTAAGGGTGTGAAAACTTTGATTTTCTGCCGCCAGACCACCGGTTTCCTCCGGTTTTCAGCATGCCAGTCCTGCGTGGTCCATTGCTGTTCACGCGAGACCTTCAACCGCATTTCCGTCGCACTCTGGTGTGCGAAACCGTCCGAGGCGATGGAGATTCCCTCGTTTGAAATCGTGCCTGCGTGGATCGGCTCCAATTTCGTCACCCTCACAACCAAAGCGGGTCTCGTGCATGACGCCGTCGAGCAAATCATCGAGGATGATCTGCGGCATCTCTGGCTCGGCACTCGCCTGGGTTTGGTGCGGGTTGCGATCTCGCAGTTGCATGACTTCATCGAGGGTAAACTGCAAGTCATCACATCCACATTGATCGGTCAGGATGAAGGGCTTCTCCGGCCCAATTTCTGGACCGAGTACCAGCCCGCTTGTGCCAAGGCCAGCGACGGACGGTTGTGGTTCTGCACGGGCAGCGGCATTGCCATTGTCGATCCACGACAGTTCCATGGAGACGCGATCGCTCCACGACTCCACATTCAGGAAATCTCCATTGATGGGCGCGTTCACCCCCTGGTTTCAGAAGGCAACCAGGCGATGGAAATCCCTCCCGGAAGCGAAAGAGTTGAGGTTCGCTACAGCGCGATCAGTTCTTCTGAGCCGGCTCAGGTCCGGTTTCGTCATCAGCTCATCGGCTACGACCGCGACTGGAGGGAAGCTGGACGCGCCCGCGTGGCCAGCTATTCGTATCTGCCTCCAGGGACTTACCAGTTCCAGGTCATCGGAGTGAACAATGACGCTGTCTGGAGTAAATCGGCTGCCACGGTTTCATTGCGAGTAATACCCAGCTTTTGGCAGACGTCTCTGTTCCGCGGCGCGGTCGTCCTGATCGTGACCGGTATTCTGTTCGCGGCCTACCGCGCACGCATCGCCCAGATCGAACGGCGCCGCGCTGCTCAGGAAGCGTTCTCACGGCAACTCATCGAATCCCAGGAACAGGAGCGACACCGCATCTCTCGTGAGCTGCACGATAGTCTTGGACAGAACCTGCTCGTGATCAAGAACCGCGCCGCGCTCGCCCTAAAACAACCCAACGACCCCGCAAAGATGTCCGAGCACGTGGCCGAGGTCTCGTCAATGGCATCACTCGCCATCCGCGAAGTCAGAGAGATCGCGCACAATCTGCGCCCGTTTCAAATCGATGAACTGGGACTCACCGAGGCCATCACGTCCATGGTTCGGAAGATGGGAGATTCCTCCAGCATCGTGTTTGAGAGCGACCTGGCTGACATCGACAATGCCTTGTCGCCCCAAGACCAGATCAACTTTTTCCGCATCGCTCAGGAGTGCTTGAACAACGTTGTGAAGCATTCAAACGCGAATAAATCCCGTGTCTCCATCCTGCGTGAGCTGAGGAGGCTTCGTTTGATCGTTGAGGATGACGGTCGGGGGTTGGCCAGCGGGAACAGCGCAAACCTCACCGGCGGCAGTTTCGGCCTCAAGAACATCAAAGAACGAGCCTACACCCTGGGTGGTAACGTGCTTGTTCAATCAAGCCCGAGGCAGGGGACCCGAATCGAGGTCGAGATAACCCCTTCCTGATCCGGTGATTTATTTATGGGCGGTCTGCAATGAAACGTCATCGATGGAGATGCAACCCTAGGCCTTCGGAGGAGTGGCGTGTTTGCCTTCCCTGCGCTAGATTCGCCCCCTGTTGTACATGGATTCACTACTGAAGATACTCATCGCAGACGACCATCCGATCTTTCGTCGAGGCTTGTGTGACGTCATTGAAACCGATCCGTCACTTCGATTGGTTGGTCAGGCCAGCAACGGCGACGAAGCGGTCAGACTCATCAGGGAGCTTGATCCAGACATTGCGATCCTGGACGTCAATATGCCGAAGCTTTCAGGCTTGGAAGCGACGCGAAAGCTGATGGAGGACCGGGTTCCGGTGAAAATCGTCCTTCTGACCATGCACGAGGACGTGGATCTTCTGAACAAGGCGTTGGACCTGGGTGTGCACGCCTATGTGCTGAAGGAGAACGCAGTCGAAGACTTGATAGCCGCGGTCCGTAGTGTTGCGGACGGGAAGACATTCATCAGTTCAACCATGGCCGGATTGCTGTTGCGTCGCCGTGCCCAGGCTGAGGCGTTGCGTCGGGCAAAGCCGGGACTCGAGTCCCTGACCCCGGCGGAGCGGCGGATTCTGAAGCTCATTGCTGAAGACAAGACCAGCAAGGAAATCGCGGAGGTGCTGGGGTGCGCTGTTCGCACCGTGGAAACTCACCGTCAGAACATGAGCGCCAAGATCGGCCTCAGCGGGAGCCACAGCCACCTCAAGTTTGCCTACGACAACAAATCGACGTTTGATTGAGAGGAAACTCAACCACGAGTTGCGACTGAGTCTCTTGAGAGTCTCCTTCGTTACCGCGGATGAATCTCGGAGGATCCGTGGGGGAGAACGTTCACTGACAGGTCCCTGACCCGAGCCCCACCCGCTGTGCTGATGAGGAATATGGCCAGCGGGTCACGAGTGATCGAAACCTGGTCGGCAAAGTAGTAGGGGATTGAGAGATCCCGCTGATCTCCCTCCCAGCTGAGCAAGGGTTCACCTTCCAGTGCGACCTTTATCCTGACCCGGTCAGTGTGAGGGTCGGGCTGCACTCGAAGGATCAGCGGCAGAAAACGTTGATAGGGCAGTTTTCGTCGCACGGTTGTCTCGTTCTTGCTCCAGTCGAGACCGCGAATCAGTCCCAGTCCTGAGGTGTCGTAGAGATCCAGG
>VHDG01000028.1 GCA_016871475.1 Verrucomicrobiota bacterium | reverse complement strand
TTGCACCCGTGGGGCAGCCCGCCATCGCGGCTCTCCGCGCCTACCTCGACACCGTGCGTCCCAAACTTGTCAAATCACATTCACCCGCGAACGTCTTTCTTCGAAAACGCGGCGGCCCGTTCGATTCCCCATCCATGTGGAAGCGGATCAAGCTGAGAGCGGCCTATGCCGGGATTGAACGGAATGTCACTCCTCACATGCTGCGTCACAGCTTTGCAACACATCTTCTTGAGCACGGAGCAGACCTCCGTGTGATACAGGAACTATTGGGACATGCCAGCATCAGCACCACCGAGGTTTACACCCATGTAGCCACGTCGCGGCTCAAGGATTTGCACCGAAGATTTCATCCCCGAGGTCAATAAAGAGGACTCTGAAAGAGGTCGGAGGGCAGGCAGGGTCGCAGGCGGGCTGTATCCAAACCGTGGTCCTCCAGCCGGGAATCGCGAACACCTGATCCTCAAGCTGGCTTCAGTGGGTAACAGTGGGTGGTTCAAAGACCCCCACCTCCTTGGCGTGAAAACGTGGAAAGTTGGCGGCACACTACACCATCCACTGAATCCGCATATCTCTAAAATTAGGGATTTCCGCGATCCCTAATCCTTATCGAACCCTTAATTCGTGGGAGATGTGCGGGATGGACATGAATCGGATTCTCCCCACCAGCAATCTTGGAGCAGGGATAGGGAGGAGCTCTGCCTGAGCAAGAGCCGTGACGTGTTCCCCGCGTTTGTCAGAAGTGAAGTTTGGGCTGTTTAGCCGGCATGGCCCGGGGGGGGCGAAGTCAGGACCTCCTGCGGGATGGACAACAGAGCCGGTGGTTGGGCCGTCTGCATCAGATCGATGGCCAGCGACTCAGGTTCCCAGCACAAATAAAGAAAGCCGCCGAAGCAGAACATCAGAGTTTGCTTCGGCGGCTGGAAAGGCCGTGATGTCGTCTGACGGCCCGGCCTTTCCTGACCCACCTCCTTTGGTTTCGGGTGATCGAACGCGCCCACCCTACACGGCGTTCGGCCCTCACCAATCCCGAGAGTTAGTACCAATCTGCAAAAGTTCGGGGTCGAGTCACTAAGCTTAGTGATTGTTATCATTGATTCTACCTGAGCCTCGGATGGGCGGGCCAAGGATCGCGGCGTGTTCGAGGCGCAGCTGTTCAGGGAAGGGACAGTTCTCGCATAACGCATTCGAACGGTCGCAAAAGTCGGCGACAATCTGCATCAAACCCTGTTGCGATGCCGCCAGTCGCAACTTCGCCTTCGACTGATCTCCTTTCAGCAATCGATGCCTGGCGAGTCTCAAGATCGAGTTATCCTGAGCAGCAGGCCACGAAAAATACCTGCGCCTCGATTCCTCGCACGCGCGCTCGTCACCCCGCTCTCGCGCCCTGGCAAACATCCAGGGAAGCAGAACGTTCACTGCAATGTCGGCTGTCCGCGCAGCCCCGAGGAATGGAAGGAAGGCAGCCTCGCGTTGGGAACGCAGCGTCCAGTGATGACACCAGAATGGATCGGACCCGGGAGACAACGCTTTGAGGAGATCGAATGCGGCGTGGGCGCCCCCTTCAGCTGGCTCGTGCAACCAATCATCCAACCGGGCGATGAACTGGGGATCGGCAAGCCATCGCGAAGCCAGTGCGAGACGTCGTTGCGGATGATTCGCTGGACGGATGCCGGAAAGGACCCAGACATTTCGTGGGAGAGATACTTCCGACCATTGATGTCGCTCACGCCACCAATAGTCCCAGAGTTCCCGATGCTTCTGTTGAGACTCAGGGCATTCGCGATGCAGTTCGTTCGGGAGGAGTCCTGCGATCCCCAGTAACCGGGCCTCGATCTCGCCCTGTGACGATCCTGCATCCGACCAGGTCATCGCCAGCTCGCCTAGGCGTTGCATGGGCCACGCGTTCTGTTTGTAACCAAGGGCGCGAAACAGATAGATCCAGAACGCCGCATCCCAGCCGACGTCGCGCGCCTTGAGTCGCAGCCGGCTTTCCCGGGCTTCGAACCGCACCCTTGCAGCATCCTCAAGCACCTTCGCCTGGGCCGTGTCGTCAAGAGCTTGCAACGGCATCTGACATTGGCCCCGGGCCATCGGAGGCCACGGGTGTTCTGCCTGCGATCCGTGCCAGATCGCAAGGTTCTGCCAGGTGTCTTCCAGTTGATTCCTCAACTCGAGCAGCGGCTCTTTGCGAGGCGTCGTGCATTCCCAAACCACATGAAGGACCACTCCGTGGTAGTTGGGATTCGTTCCGTGATGATGAGACGTCCAGCCCGCCGTGTGCAGGTCGATTTCAATATCACCCTGCAAGGGAGAATCATCGCCGATCCTGACGATGGCCTTTCGAAAATCAGGACCGGACTCCCGGTTCCAAAAGCCCGGATGCAGGACTTGAAGCGGTCGTCCGTCGACGAGGCGGAGGGAAGACCTTCGGATGCGTTGATGAAACCAGAGGGCCTGCAGCAGTTTCTCGGGTGGGATGGACTTGGCACCATCCGCAAGCTCCAAACCCTCTGCTGAAAGCCCTCCCAGTGTGGGTGGGTGAATCTCCTTGGACACAACGGGAGACGGAATAGC
Organism: Verrucomicrobiota bacterium; assembly: GCA_016871475.1. Lineage (GTDB taxonomy): Bacteria > Verrucomicrobiota > Verrucomicrobiia > Limisphaerales > UBA11320 > UBA11320. The sequence goes on along the minus strand of VHDG01000028.1, from coordinate 9,888 downwards.
GTCAATCCCCCCGTCAGGTCAAAGGGATTCGATTCTACTGCTGCTTGGTTTCGGGAAGCGTGAACTGGATGGACTCGAATTTTTGTCCCCGGATTTCGAGGTTTGGAACAGCTCCCTTCAGTGCGCCCGGGCTCTTGAGGAAATCAGCAGTCACTTCGAATTGTGAGGTGTCCCCGACCTTCTCGCCGGTCTGGCTGTTGGCAACGGCGGAGAGGACGAGCGTTTCCGTCTTTCCACCCAGCTCCGCCGCCACTGAAAAGGAGGGGATTGGAAGACGGACAAAATTTTCGGCGTGACCATCGAGAACGTAGGCAGTGAGGAGTCCCTTCGCGGGGTCGCGAACAAATTCCAGGTTAAAGGCATGCTGTCCAATCTCGACAAGGGTTCCTCCATGCGGGGCGGTGTGCACGTGCCCATGCCCATGATCTCCATGGGAATGTTTGTGATCACTGCAGGCGGATATCCAAACTGCCATCAGTCCTGCGCAAAGCATCGATGTCCATTGAGTTCGCATGAACAGAACCTAGCTGGCACACGATGCTGCTGCCCAGAGTTTTTTGACACCATTGGCGAGGCAGATGCTGCGCGAACTCTCAGGCGCTTGCTCAGCCAGTGACGGGGCTCCCGGAAGGAAATTTCAGTCCTCGTCTGGCTCGTCGGATCGTTCTCGGGATGGCAAGTGGGTCTGGACCAGCATGTCGTCAGAAACATCCGTGGGGGTCTGTGCGCCGGTCATTCCTGAGATGATCGCGACAAACTCGCCCTTGCGGGGACGTTTTTGCCAGTCCTGGAGGAGATCGACCGGGTTCCCTCGAAGGAACTCCTCGTGCAGCTTGGTGAGCTCGCGAGCGAGAACCACGTGACGTGTCGGGTCCAGCTCAACAAGCTCCTTCAAGAGGCGTTCCACTCTGAAGGGGGATTCGTAAAGCACCACGGTGGCTGGGCTTGCGAGCAATTGTGTCAGACGCTTTCGTCGCTGACCCGACTTGTGGGGGAGGAAACCTGCAAAAAGGAATTGATCACAGGTTGTTCCACTGGCGGTCAGCGCGGAAATCAGGGCGCACGGTCCAGGGACGGATTCCACTCGGAACCCGGCATCAAGGACGCTTCTTACCAAACGTTCACCCGGATCACTGATGGCGGGGGTTCCCGCATCGGAAACCAACGCCACCCGTGCTCCGGCCTTGAGAGCTTCCAGAATCTCCGCACCTCTGCGACGCTCATTATGTTGAAAGCAGCTGATCATTCGCTTCTCGATGCCGAACCGGTTGAGCAGTATTCCGGTCCGACGTGTGTCCTCGGCGGCGATAAAGTCGCATTCCTTCAACGTGCGGATGGCTCGCAGGGTGATGTCCTCCAGATTTCCTATGGGGGTGGCCACAAGATACAAGGTGCCTGGGACCAGAGGCGCCAGGTCCTGGGGTTCGGCTTGAGGTCGTGAGGTATTGGAATGTGCCACGTCGGGGATCATCTCGGGTGGGAGGGCAAACGGAAGCACGAAGTCAGGTTCGAGGCGGGGCATGGACAATTGTCTGTTGCCTGGAATTAGCGCTTTCGTTTGGAGCAACAGTCTGTTTATTTGCGTGCATGCGTTCACGTCGGGCGCGGTTGCGCCGAGAAACCAAAGAAACCAGGATCAGTATCGAACTGAATCTAGATGGCAGCGGAAAGGCTGTGATCTCCACTGGGATCGCCTTTTTTGACCACATGCTCACCCTGGTGGCCAAACATGCCGTCATAGATCTCAAGCTGAAGTGCGAAGGAGATCTGGACGTGGATGCGCATCACACGGTTGAAGATTGCGGGATCGCGCTGGGCCAGGCGACCTTGGAAGCTTTGGGCGACAAGAAGGGGATTCGACGTTACGGACACGGATTTGATCCCCGGAACCCGTTGAGCGGAGAAGCTTATGTCCCCATGGATGAGTGCCTTGCCCGGAGCGTCATTGATTTCAGCGGTCGCCCGTATCTGGTCTGGAGAGGTCTGCAGTCTCTCTCGATGAAGAAAGTGACCCGTGCAGAGCGTCATCAGGATATGTCGAGTGCCTTCAGGTTCGGTCTTGCGAGAGAGTTTTTCCAAGGATTCGCCAATGAGGCCCGCTGCAACCTGCATTTAGAACTCTTATATGGGGAGGAACCGCATCACGTGAGCGAGGTTTTGTTTAAGGCATTCGCAAAGTCGCTAGATGTTGCCTGTCAGCATGATCCAAGGATTCTAGGACAGCTTCCCAGCACGAAAGGGAAGCTCTAACTTGGCCTGAATATGGTTCATCCCCCCCCCGTCGAACATGCCAGATCGGGATCCCTACGCTGATTACCCTGACGAACGCCTTGTGAAGGCGGCTCAGCGCGGAAAGATGGCGGCTTTCGAGCATTTGGTAGCTCGCCATCGAGATAAAATCTACGCGCGGGCCTACAGCATGATGCGCAATGAGGAAGAGGCGATGGATCTTTCCCAGGAAGCTTGGGTGAAGGGTTGGCAGCGTTTGAAGCAGTTTGAAGGCGAGTCCAGTTTTGTGACGTGGATGACTCGGATTGTGATCAACTTGTGTTTGGATCAGCTGCGGAAGCACAAGCGGCATCGGACTGAGTCGATAGAACTGATGGAAGAAGAGACAGGTGGCGTTGAGCGGCAGATGCCTGTTGTGACGCTCAACCCGACTGAGGGATTGGAGCGTGGGGAGTTGCGGAAGCGGATCGACGAAGCGCTCGGAAAACTGTCGGAGGCGCATCGGACGGTGTTGATACTGCACGAATTTGAAGAGCTGGAATACAAACTGATAGCAAAGCGCATGGGATGTTCGATTGGAACGGTGATGTCCCGGTTGTTTTATGCGAGGCGCCGGATGGCCTCGCTGATGACGGCCTACAAGCGCGAGGAGTTAAGTTGATATGAATCAGGATTTAGGAATTAAACTTCAAGCTTACCTTGATGGTGAGCTTTCCGGGCAAGATCGCGTGCAATTCGAGGCCGAGCTCGCCCGGAATTCCGAGCTCCAAGCGCTGCGGCGGGAACTCGAAATGGTTTCGGGCATGCTCCGCGAAGCGGATCCTGTCAGAACTGTTCCGGCCTCAGGTGACTTTTACTTCAGCCAGATCCGCCGGCGGATTGAGCAGGCTGAAGGTGAGACCCGCGAGCCTCGCCCGTCCATCAACCTGGCAGACTGGCTCCGGCGCGCGCTCCTTCCCCTCGGCGGTGTCGCCGTAGCCCTCCTGATGTTCATGACCACCGTGCGGACAGGAATAACCCCTGGCTTTACCTCAGCTCATGAGGAGACTGAGGCTTTGCTGGAGGAAACTGGAGCGATGACGTTCCGCTCCGATTCCCAGAGCGTCACCGTCGTCTGGCTCTACGACAAGGAACTGGCTTCGGCGAGCGCCTTTGAGTTCGAATAAACTCAGACCCCTGCATGCGTTCTTTTAAGCCGAAAGCGTTTCTGGCCCTCCTGGTGTTGGCGGCTTCCCTGGGCAACCTGCGAGCATCAGACATGCCTTTGGAGGCTTTGCTGGTTTGGGGAACCAACGATGGCTCATCTCCCAAGCCTGAGCACAAACTGCTGGATGGGGATCTCCGCAAGAAATTCGATGCCATGCCTTTCAAGTGGAAGAATTACTTCGAGGAAAAGCGCGTGGCCTTCCGGATCGGCACCAATCAATACACCCGCGTCACCATCAACGGCAGCTGTTCATTCGACGTGAAGGACCTGGGATCTCCGCGGGTGAAGGTGAAGCTTTATGGCTTAGACAAGGAAGTTGTTCGCCACGAGAAGCCGCTTCCCGCGGGTGAGACATTGATTTTCGCGGGCGACGACAAGAATGACAAAAGCCAGAGCGCCTGGTTCATCGTCATCCAGCACCCCAAGGTCCCGCCTCCCGCAGCCAAACCGGCTGCTCTCAAGTAGCCCTCACACCTCCAAGGTCCTCACTCGCTCGAGTCCGAGCCGCATCGTCGTCAAGCCCAGGCTCACGGATAGAACCAGAAAGCCGGCGGCGCCGGCTGTGATCCTCAAGGCGGAAGGTGGAGCGTCAGTTCTCCAGGTGGCGACCAGAGCCAGCAGCGCGACCGAGATCACGATGTAGAGGAAGCTGAGCATCAGACAGAGCGTGCCTCCGAACCCGCTGACGATTTTGCTCGGTTGATCTTCCCGGAAGTTTGGATGCATTGCCCCCACGCCGACAGCCATCGCATTCAGGCAGACGGTCATCACAGCGGTGGCCACGCAGAACAGAGCCGTCTTCCCGGCGGTGAATCCGAGGCTGATTGAAGAAAGCACGATGAGGCTCAGGGTCAGCACCAGGGACAAACTCGTGGCGACCCAGAACTTGATCCACACGATTCTCTCGAGACCGATCGGAGCCATGCCCACGATCCAGATCCTTTTTCCCTCGAGCGAGAACTGAGGAAACACAAAACGAGTCGTGAGAGTGGCCAGGTTCAGGGTGCAGGCTCCGAGGTTTAGAAAAGCCACCAGATGAATCCAGAATGAGCCTGTGAATTGCTGGGAAAAGTACCGGATGTTGAACACGTAAACTGCAAGGAGACCGAACAACATCAATGTTTGCACCCATTGCGTTGCGTCCCGCCAAAACATGCGTCCATCTTTCACAATCAGAGCCTGAACCTCGCTACCCAGCCCTGGAATCCTGGCCAGAACGCGCTCGATCCACGAAACCGAAAGCGCTGCGAAGCCCTGAGGTCGCCTTTGCGCCCAGGACCATCGACCAAAGACGCTGTCTCGACCCTGCGCCTCAGCGGTTGCGCGATAAAACCCCCTGCCCAGCCCGGAAGCCGCCACGGCACACAGAAACAGTGCGTTGCTCAGAATGACGAGTATATAGAACCCTGCCGCCGCATAGGCACCCTCCGCCCATCGCATCACAGCCGAGGTGAGCCAGTAGCTTGGAAGCAGTGGGAACTGTGCAAACAGGGTGCGGTTCAGCAGCTGGTCCAGCATGGCAATGATCCGTCCATTGGCCAGATCCTCCCCGAGGTTGCCTCCCCGGTACCAGGCCCCGCCGGCGAGGAGAAGGCTGATCCCGATTCCGAGGGCCAGGATGTGGAACCATTTCCGGTCCAGAAAACGACCGACGACCAGGGCTGCGAAACATCCGAGCACGCCGGGCAGGAGGACGAACAATCCCAGGAGGCCAAACGACACAGGATAAAAATGCCAGTCCACGCGCTTGTGGTATCCAAACGCCGCGAGGAACGGCGCGATGAGCAACAAGAAGGCCCACGACGCCAGCAAGGAAGACTCCAACAGCTTCCACTGAAACACTGATTCGAAGGGGATCGGCCGGGTGAGAAGAAAGGCGGCCTCCCGGTTCCGGAACAGATTGCTGTAGCCAATGATCAGGTTGCTGATGAAGAGAAGTACGAACAAAAAGGCGAACAGCAGAAACATCAGAGGCTCGGTCAGCATCGATCCGACACCCGGGAAGCGACCCATGAACTTCAGCGCCCCCGCAAAGAGCTGGAAGGTCATGAACATGTAGCCGCCCAGAAACAGTGCGACACACAGGGTCAGGAGTCTGGACTGTTGGCGGATCGCCAAGCCGCGCCGCCACATCGACAATGCCCCCACGCGGACCAGCAACCAGATCGGATCTTTCGGCCCTGATGTACTCATGCCTGCGCCAGACGATGCTCTATCGCTTCCAGAAAGACTCTGCGGGCTTCCTCCCAGGAGTTCTCCCTTCGAAACTTGGCGAGATCCATGGAATCAAGATAGTTGTCCCCACTTCGGGAAGCTCTGATCAACACCTCGGCTTCACGACAGAAGGCATCCAGGTCGAAGGGCTTTACATACCGGGCGTAGGCTCCGAAAACCGGCCGATAGGTTGGCAAGTCGTAGGCGAGAACCGGAACTTCGCAGGCAAGAGCCTCACCCACCACTCGCGGGGAGCCTTCGTGCCGGCTGGGCATGAGGAAGAGCCGGCTGGATTTGAAGAGCCGGAACTTCTCCGCCTCGGAGACGAACCCAGGAAAGAAAACGCGATCGCTGAGCCCCAGCGCCTCCACCTGAGGCCGAAGCCCTGCCTCGACCTTGCCCATGAAAACCGCTTTGAAATCCGGAAAGATCCTGGTCAGGCGTGCACAGGCCTCGAGAAGATCTCCAACACCCTTCTGGCGATGCACTCTGCCGATCCAGCAAACATCGAATTGACGCGCTTGTTGTGGCACTGACTCGGCAGTGGCGACATCCAGGCCGTAACTGATCGGCGATAGCTCTCCGGGCTGGTAACCCATCTCGAGCGCCTGGGGCCGCATGGCAGGGTGCAGCAGGAACAAATGCTTGTTGCGGAACAGAGCCAGAGCGTTCAGCGAGAATCGTTGGCTCAGCCAGTAATGGAAGGACGCAAGCCGCCCCGCTTCCACATCGGGTCTTCCCTTGCGCAGTATCTCCATCAGGGTGGGAGCTTCCATGTGGAATACCATGGCCTTGCTCCGGGATCTGGAGAGGAGCATGGGTATGGAGTCGCACCAATAGTCGGTCACCGAATAGGTTGTGTCGTTCCTGCCGACGATGCCCAGCTGGCCAATCGACCGGACACATCGCTCCACATAGTCACAGAACATCTGGATCTGACCGCGCAGTGAACCTTCATTGATCTTCGGACGGCGGGTTTTTTCGGTGAGAATCACCTCGACTGGCAGGCGTTCACGAAGCACATGTTGCTTCAACGCCGGCCCGCCGAAGCAATAGACTTTCCATCCAGCTTCGGCAGCCCCCCGCGCCAGTTCGTAAAAATGAATGTCACCCCCTCCGACCAGATCGCCCCAGACCGCGTTGGCGAAGAAAAAGAGTTTCCGATCCCTATTGCTCACAACGCATCTTTTCCCTTCGCAGCGTTTGGCGCAGCGCTTAACGCCTGTTTGGGTTGGAGTTTGGCCTCCGCTCCCGCGTCGCTCCGTTGTGTCCAGTAGGTCCACACTCCCCACGCGATTCCGAAGACCGATGCGGGACACGCGATCAGATGCCACAGCCATTCCACATTTCCGGTGCGCCAGTAGCCGCGGACCGCATGAAACGCCGGCCCAACGAATGAGACACAATACAGACAGGCAGCCCACGGGGGCAGATGAGGCTTGAACTGAGTCCAGGAGACCTTGTGCTCGGTCCTTTGACTCAGAAAGTGGAAGGTTTGCCGACGACGCTTGCGAACGAAGTCCGCAAAGCCCCCCACCACATAGTGATGGACCCCGCGGCCCCTCAACCGTAGCCAGTCCGACCGCCCTTTCTGAGCGAGCTCCAAAACGATGGTGCAATCCTCGAACAGGTCCTGCGCGGTCAGGTGCGCAAGATCCGACCGACGAAATACGAAGCCATTCGCCCCCATCGGAAAAGCGAGGCTGCCTTTGGGGAATGTCCACTGCTCAACCCCATCGACGGAGCTCTTCATGACAGGGTTCACGCTCATCATCCAGGCGACCGGATCACTGACGTGAAGCAGCTCCGACAGATAGACACAGAACGAGCTCATTTGGGGCGAAGCGAAGTAGTAGCTCTCCAAACCCAACGCATTTGGGTGCGATCCCAGGGCTGCGACCGCACGTCGCGTGAAATCCGGATGCGTCAATTCGTTGTCAGCATCCACAAAGATCGAGTACTCCCCGGTTGATGCGGCAAATGCCTCACACTTCCCCGAATCGTAGCCGCGTCGCGGGTTCTCAACAACCCTGGCGCCGTACCTTCCAGCCAATTCCCGCGTCCCATCGGAAGATCCCCCGTCCGCCACCACAATCTCAACGAGGTCCGACGGGTAATCCTGGTTGCGGATGGATCGGAGACAGGTTTCCAGAATCCCGGCCGCGTTGAGCGTGGGTATCAGAAAACTCACTTTCGGAAGTGGCGTCACAGGGCCGGGACCTTAAGGGAAGGTTTGCGAGGCTGCAATTCAGACCCTTTTCTGGCCGATGATGAATTGATTCGAGCTCTGGAACCCCAGCTTGATCCGGATCCAATCGAAAAGGATAAACCCCACGGAGAGGGGAATGTTTTTGAAATAGAGGAATTCCCAGATCGATTTGCCGCGCTGCGCGCTGTTCAAGCCGAGCTGGTTGCGGAGGCTCATGACCCAAAACCCCAGGGAAGGCAGATAGCCCTGATCGTAAATGTGAAACCCGGCGTCCTTCATCAGCTGCGTCAGGGAATGCAAGGTGAACAGGTGGAAATGCCGCGGGATATGGTATCCGCCCCAAAACTTTTTCTTCCAGATCCAGTAATCAAGCCCCCCACGGTTTGGAGTATCAATGATGACCACCCCGCCTGCCCGCAGTTTCCGGAACACATTTCGGACGGCCACACCGGGATCCCGCAGATGCTCCAACAGTTGCCGCATGACAATCAGGTCATGCCCATTGTCCTGCAGGGACTCGATATCCGTTTCGACATTTCCCACCACCACACGGACGCCGTGAGACTGGGCCTTGTCGATCCATTCCTGTTCGAACTGAAGGTCAAAGGCGATCGCTTCCACGTCCCGGCCAAACGCTTCCTTCACTTTGATCAACCGTTGGATATCGCCTCCCCCGATATCGACAATGGATCGGATGTTCAGCCCCCTGGTTTGTTTGCGCAGCTTGGCTGCGTCCTTGACGAGTTTTCTTTCGTACAGTGCGCCGTCGAGGTAGAGCGGCGACCGTTTGTTTACGGTGTAATAGGTATTGGGATAGAGCGATGGGACCTCCTCGGCCGGAGGCATGGGGTGCTTGTAGACATGCCCGCATCGAACGCACGCGACCAGGTCGAAGGGGCCGGGCTTGCAGCTGTATTCCATGTCCTCAGCCCGCACAACCAGCGTCCAGGCTGTGGAAGAGCAGAGAATGCAATGTCCGTCGGTGCCGCTATCAGACAAATTGGTCAGGCTCATTTCGCGGCCCAGATCATTCGGCAAAGAATCCCGACATACGAGCCTTCAACGAGGGAATTATAACGAGGGTCATTCGTCCGCAGCAGGTCGGAGAGGTGACGCAGGTTGTAATAGGGGACGGTCAGCTGACTGTGATGTGCCTGATGGTAGTCGAAGCCGAACGGTGCCAGGAAATAGGCTTCCAGGGGATTCGTGCGGATGTCGACGGTGGCCTGGAGCGCTTCGCCAACCTTTTGAGAGTTCTGAGAGAAAAGGTAGTGATAGCCGTGCTCCACGAAAGTCCGCGCCCGATCCATGGCCAGGGCGATGCAGAAAATCGGAGCAAACCAGAGCAGAAAGTATAATTTCCAATCCCAGAGAAGGGTGAAGGCAGCCAACAGACCCAGTTGAACCGATGCGATCAGCCATAGCTGAGAGGGTGGAGATATGGATCCGGCCTCTGTATTTGACGGACCCACCCCATGCGCCTTCCGTTTGAGTTTGACCCAGATGTCCAGCCACACACCAAAGACCAGGAGCGCGAGCCGGGGAAGGCCTGGCCGGGCTTCGAGCAGAGGTTTGTAGATGTAGGCATCGGTGTCGTCCCGGATGTACTGGGGTGACTTGTGATGCTCAAGATGGGTTTTCCGATAGTTCAGGAAGGAGATTCCGACCATGGCAGCGTTCAGATTCCCAAACACCTCATTGAGCCAGACGGGATCCAGGAGATTCTTGTGGACGGCCTCATGGGATGACATGACCAGCCTGTATTGCATCATGCCTACAACCACGAACGCTCCCGCGAAAGCCCACCATTCAGCCACCCTCCATGCCACGAACAACGCCCCCAGGATCAGGAGGTAGGTGGAAAGCAAATCGAACAGTCTTCTCAGCGATCGGCGGTCCTTCCGGAGTTCAGCAACGCGTTGCCGAACCTCCGGGGACAAGGGTCCCGGAGGAGGTGCTGCCTCGATAGATACGGGGTCGCTCACTTAATTGTTACTCGCATGAATCGGTTAATGCCGACAACACAGTA
>VHDG01000027.1 GCA_016871475.1 Verrucomicrobiota bacterium | reverse complement strand
AGAAGTCTTCATCCGAAGACGGGATGCATCGGTATCGAAAGCTGCGACGATCTCGAAGCCCTCCTGTTGAAAACCCCGGTAGCTCAGCAGTGCGCTGCCCAGGTTGCCAACACCCACCAGGATCACAGGTTGGAGACTCGATGTGCCGAGCAGCTCCGAAATCATCTTGGTGAGCAGCTCCACATCGTAGCCGAGCCCCCGCGTGCCGAACTGGCCGAAATAGGTGAGATCTTTCCTCAGCTGAGCCGACTTCACACCTGCGGCCTTCGCGAGCGCTTCGCTGGAAACCGTGCGCAGGCTGTTGGACTTCAATCGATGCAGGCATCGAAGGTAGATCGACAGCCGATAGACCGTTTTACGGGGAATCTCTGGACGCTGTTCTTTGCTCACGACTGTGGCAATAGACTCATCACGAGGCTCTGGGATCAAGCTTTCAGCATCCCAAGAATCGCATCGGCCGACCGGATCGCCGCCCCGCCCTGCCCCAGGCCATCCACGACGGCTCTGAGCTGAGCCCTCATGCGGGATCTTCGAGCGGGATCCTGCATCAGCTTGAGGGCGTGGCTGGAGATCTTCTCCACGGAAGCGTCCCCTTGAATGAACTCCGGCATGATCTCCTCGTCCGCCAGGATGTTCGGCATGGCGAGATACTTCACCGTGATGATTCTGCGGGCGATCCAGTAGGTCAGCCAGGAGGTCTTGTACATGGCAAGAGTGGGAGTTTCGAAGTAGGCGCACTCGAGCGTCACACTCCCGGTCGACGCGATGGCCATCGAGGCGCAACGAAGGGCTTCGGACAGGGATCCCACCTGGAGTCTGATCCCACCACCCGCCAGCCGCCTGGCCAGCGGCATGAGCCGTTGATCCGGCACGACGAGCACCCATTCGCAAGCGATCTGGCTTGAAACATGCCTGGCCACCTCGGCCATGACCGGCAGGTGACGCCTGATCTCCTGCTCCCGGCTCCCGGGTAACAACACACATCGGTTGCCTTCGTGACCATGCTCCGGGGTCGCATCCGAGCTTCGACGCTGATATCGATCCATCAGTGGATGGCCCACAAAACACGTCCTCAGTTTCGGCGCGTGCGTGGCGTACCACCCAGGCTCAAAGGGGAAGATGCAGAGCAACAAGTCAAGGTCCTGCTCCATGGTCCTGGCTCGCCCCGGTCGCGAAGCCCAGACCTGGGGTGAAACAACCTTGGTGATCCTTGGGTTCCACCCGGGTATTGAAGGTTGGAGCTGGCGGATCGCGTGAGCGAACTTGTGATTGAAGTGAGAAAAGTCGATGAGGATGACAAGACTGGGCCGCCTTTCCGCAGCTTCCTGAAGGAGGCGGTTGAACACGTTTCGAAACGTGAAGTACCGCATCGCGGCATCCATCGGTCCAATGACGGAAATGGAGGTCAGGTCGTGAAGGACATCGACGCCGGCGCTTCGCATAGCAGCCCCGCCCGCTCCGAAAAACCGCCATCCCAGGCACTCGGATCTTTTCGACAATTCGCGAACCAACTCTGCCGCGATGGTGTCGCCGCTATGCTCGCCGGCTATGACCAAGACATCCGCGTTGCTCATCGGGAGACAGGGGCCACCACATCTCCCGCTTTCTTGATCTGATCGAGGATTTCGAATGCCACATCCAGGGCTCGCTTGGCGGACTCTCCGCTGACGATGGGAGCCTGGCGGGCCTGGACACACTGAAGAAAGCTCTTCAGCTCCATACGGAGGGGCTCTTCCTTCTGGATGGGCACCGGTTCACGCACGATCTTCTTGCCCGCGAATTCGCTGACGATGGTGGAGTCACGTGCGGCAAGAAGCTTCTTGATCAACGAACTCTCGCTCTCACCCTCCTTCGCCAGCCTGTAAATGAAGCCCTCCTGAGCCCGGTAATCGAGGGAGATATAGCTCGGATGATCTCCACCGCTAAACACCCGGATCTTGCGCATCCGTTCCGGGCTGATCCGGCTGGCGGTGAGATTGGCCACGCAACCGTTGCGGAAGCGAAGACGGACGTTCGCGATGTCCTCACTGGCGCTCAGGACCGGAATCCCGACAGCGTCGACGTTGATCACCGGTGAATCAACGAACGCCAGCACAACGTCCAGGTCGTGAATCATCAGATCCAAAACGACGCCAATGTCGGTGCTTCTGGCGGGATAGGGCGACAAGCGATGCGTCTCGATGAAACGCGGCTGGGTGGCGGCCTCACGGAGATATTGAAAGACAGGATTGAACCTTTCCACATGCCCGACCTGCAGCACGAGTGACCTGGCCTGGGCGATTTGGACCAGCTCGCCTGCCTGATCGAGTCGATCGGTCATCGGTTTCTCAACCAGCAAATGTTTACCCTTGAGCAACAACTCCCTTGCGATCGCGAAGTGCGTGGACGTCGGGGTCACGATGCTGAAAGCGTCGGCAGCCTCAGCGGCAGCCTCGATGGACTTGAAGACAGGCACCCCATGTTTGGCGGCGACCTTCTCCGCGTTTTCGGGGTTGGAATCACAAACACCGACGAATTCAGTGTGAGCCTGGGCGGCAAGTTCGGCATAGATCCGGGCATGTTCCTTGCCCAGAGAACCGGTGCCGACGACCGCGACTCGTGGTCGGATCGTCGTTGAGACTGACGGAGTGTCGTGACGCACGGCCGGAACCTGCACACTTCGGCGGCTCAATGCGAGACAGGAAAAGGATCAAGCTGAGCGTCGTCCAGCTGCGCCAGGAGTGCATCAAGCTCGGAAAACCCGTTCCAGATGGGGTTCGGATCGAGGGTTGACGCTTCCAAGTAACTCATCCGCACGTGCCTGAATCACAACGCGGTCGTAACCTGGGTTTCTGGCGTGGGAGCGCTGGCGTCTCGCCGGCCTCTGGCTTGCTCATCGCCCCATGCCGGCGAGGACGCCAGCGCTCCCAGCCAAAGTCAGCTGCCAGACCTCACAGCCTCACACTGTCCGACCTGCAGAACCGAAGCGGGCATAGCCCGAGCACCCTTGTATGTTCCTTTCCATATTCCTTGTTTGGCGACAGCCGAACGGGAGTATGGGGCTGCCTTCCCGCCTGCAGGCGGGAAGGCAGCGGCGCGAGCGAGATCGTTGTCCACCCTTGAGGGTGTGCCTTCCCGGGCGAACTTGAGCAACGGCAGCGAACGTTCCTTACTCTGAAATTTCCGAGCGCACGACGGAATCCTTGGCATCCATCACCAGCAGCCAATCACGCGGGGTGGGCGCGCTGGGAGAATGTGAGAGACGCGCGGAATGCCGGCTGCCCCGATTCCAGTGTTGCCATTTCCTGCCGGACACCGCATACAATTCCCAGTCAGCGAGCTAGGTTGGAATCTCAGAAGAAATGTTCCCTGAAGACCGGTTGTGGAGTAATGAAGACGATCCTGGTGTTGGCGCAGAATCCAGAGCTGCCCGATGCCATCAAATCAGCACTGGATGGGCATGCTTACCGTCTCCTGGTTCGCCAGGATGTCGAAGAAGCTGAGCCTCTCCTTCGCAGCGGCTCATTCCACGCCTGCGTGATTGATGCTGACCATCCGCAAATCCATCTCGTGTGGATCCTGGACCGGCTCAAGGACCTTGCTCCCAAGCTCCCGATCCTGGCCAGCACCCAGACACGGTCTCCCGAGCTTGAAGAGGCCCTCCACATCCAGGGCGTGGCTCGCATCCTCACGAAACCCATTCGTCCACGGTTGCTCCGTCACTTTCTGGACCAGTTCCAAACGCTGACCTCGCCTCACGCCTCAGCCGCGGCATCACCACCGAGTCATGAGCTCAGAAGGCCTCCTGTAGCCAGGGAACTCCCCCAACTCACTCCCATACGCCGCGAGCCACCCGAACTCACCACGATCACCAGCGTGCTCCCGCACGCATTTTCCGTCACGGCCCTCAGCACAGAACTCCTGCCCCGGCTGCGAAGAATCCTGGGTATCCACCGAGCCTCCCTGTTACTGCGCCCGGCGCACGCAGCCTCTCAACCCATCCCGAGCGACCTGGATGAACGGACCCTCAGCATGATCGGATCCTCAGGCCTGCCCTTGCATCCGAAGGAGCAAGTCAGGCTGAGCCTCGACTCCGGACTGGGGGCGATATTGCTGGAAGGCATTCCGATCATCCGACGCGGCGATCTTTCCGGCGCTGCGTTGGACGAAATGGATTTATTGGGCGGGGATGTCGCGGTGGCAGTGATGCATTCGGGTCAACTCGTGGGGGTGCTGACCCTGAGCACGAGGGTATCAGGAGAGAGCCTGGCCCAGGAGACCGTTGAATCCCTTTTCTTTTTGTCAGAGCAGATCGGTGCTGCGGTGACTCAGATTTGGTCTCAGGAACGAGTAGTGGCCAATCACGGGATGATGGAGGGGATTCTCAGAGAGCTGAGCAGCGCCTGTGTGGTCGTGGGTCGCGACCTCCAAATCCTGCATTCAAACCACGCTGCCCGCTCGATGTTCCTGGCGCCCGCAGATGCGTCGGCCCCCATGCACTTCAAGGATCTCCCGCCTCTGCTCGCAAACCGGGTGTTCCAGGTCCTGAAGCAGGGACAGCCTGCCCCTGCGTTTCGGTTCCGCTTCCCCGAAGGATCTTCGCGGAACTTCCAGGCCGCAATCGTTCCCTTTCAGAGCAAGAACTCCCTGCTGCCGATGTCTGCGTTGATCGTCCTTGACGATCAATCCCAGGGCGAACAACTGCGGAAGCTCGAAGTCGAGGCATCCAATCTGCGTCTGGTGAGAATCATGGCCGACCGGCTCGCGCACGAGATCGGCAACGCCCTGGTCCCGGTCTCGACGCACCAGCAACTGCTTTCCACACGTCACAAGGACGCAGAGTTCCGGGCTTCGCTTGAAACCGCTCTTGCAAACAGCGTTAAGCGCATTGGACGACTGGTGAACCAGATGGTTTTTCTGGCGCAAGACCGTCCAGTTGTAGTGGAAAGCAACCTTGTTGTTCCTCTAATCGAGGAAGCCTTCAGGGAAGCTCAGCGGCATCTGCCGAATCAGACAGCGAGCATCCGATTCAACGCTGATCAATCTGATCTATCCGTCCTGGGTGACGCCCAAGCCTTGCGCCACGCGTTGTCGGAAGTCCTGATGAACGCGATCCACGCCAATCCCACCGAAGCCCGGATTTCCATCAAAATATCGGCGACGCTGTTGGCAAACGATTCACCTGCTGTGGCGATAGAGGTGAAGGACAACGGGGAAGGCTTTGGTTCGGACGGACTGGCGCATGCGACCGACGCCTTCTTCACAACCCGCAGCGTGGGTCTCGGACTCGGGCTGACTGTGGCCAAGAAAGTCGTCGAAGCTCACCAAGGTCGCCTGGAGATTCTGCCCAATGAGCCTAGGCAAGGGGGTGTCGTCCGGTTCACGCTCCCCGCCGCGGAACGCAGGCTATTGTGATCGGTCGCTTACGGCAAAGCGGGGGCTTTCTCTGGGGCAAAGCCTGCTGGGTCTGATCCAACCCGGATCAGGGTCCGGCGCGTTTTCAGAACAGATGAGGTTCAAAGCGGCTGCAGCAGGTTCATAACGCGATCAGCGGAGCTTGCCACCGCCTCACCCCTGGGAAGCTCAAGCGGGACAGTGGTCAGCTGATGACGAAACCAGGTCTGTTGTCGCTTGGCATATCTGCGCGTACGCAAGCGTATCTCCTCAATCACCGTCGACAGATCACCTCCCTCCTGCAGGTAGCCCACGAACTGCCGGTAACCGATTGCCTGGAGCGCGACAGGGTTATCCATCAACCCTTGCGACATCAAACCCCGCGTCTCCTCCACCCACCCTGCCCTCACCATTTCATCGATTCGACGATCCATCCGCTCGCGCAGATCCTCCCGTTCGCGGTGCAGGCAAATGATGGACGGAGATTCTTCTGGCGGCACATCGCGTTTGCCCCAGTCAGCGCGGAGGGACGAGAACGGTTTTCCCGTGAGACGGATCACCTCCACCGCTCGCAACACTCTTCTTCGGTTGAGAAGATCCATCGACGCTGCTGCGAGAGGATCTTTCGCACGAAGCTCGGCTACCAATTCGGAGTCCGGGATCGTCTCCAATGCCTGTCGCAGTCCGGGGTCTGCCGGTGGTGCCTCCCCCAAACCCTCGAGCCAGGCCTTGAAGTAGAGCCCGGATCCGCCGCAGAAAATCGCACGACGATTGCGGGCTCGAATTCCCTCCATCGCCTCCTTCGCCAAAACACAAAACCTCGCGGCATCGAATCCCACCCGCACTTCGCAAACATCCAGCAGGTGGTGCGGGACGTCCCGGCGATCCTGGGCAGTGGGTTTGGATGTGCCGATGTCCATCCCCTGATAGACCTGCATGGAATCCACCGAGATGATCTCCGCTCCGACCCGCCGGGCCAGTTCCATCGCAATGGCTGATTTCCCGGACGCGGTGGGTCCGACGATGAACCATGGCTCAGGACCGTCCATGCTCATCCGGGGGAGGAGGGAGACGAGCCTGGACGGGCGGATCTCTTCAGCAGCCAGAAGTAGAGAACGCAGCCGGTGACGAACAAACCAGCTCCCACCAGGTGGGCCGGGGTGAGGCGGCCGTCGAGGTATCGGACCGGATAGTCTCCTCGAAACAATTCCGCGATGGATCTGGCGATCGGGTAAGTCAGCAACCAGGCGGCGAACACCTGGCCTTCGAACTTTCGTTTCCGATGCAGGAATTCGAGGACGGCCCACACGACAAGGTTGAGCAGGGCGTCGTAGATCTGGACGGGGTGAACAGCGGTGCCGTGGGTCGCGTGTCCGGTGGGAAACCGGATCGCCCAGGGCAGCTCGCAGACACTGCCGTAACAACAGCCGGTCATGAGACACCCGATCCGTCCCAGGACACTCCCGAGGGCGATGCTTGGGGCGTAGGCATCAGCCAGCCTCCACAGCGGCTGGCTGCGAATCTGACAGTAGAGAATGGCGGCAGCTGCGGCTCCGAGGAATCCGCCGTAGAACACCAATCCTCCGCTGCGGAGATTCAGCCAGGAAAGGACGGATCGTCCGGCGAAATCGGTCTCCCAATGCGTGAATATGAAGAGCCCTCGAGCTCCGATGACCACTCCCACCATCATCCACAAACCGAGGTCGTACACGCGATCAGGCTGGAGGCCGCTGCGAAGTCCTCGCCTGGACGCAGACCAAAGTCCGAGCAAACAGCCCAGCCCAACAAGAATTCCGTACCAATGGATGGCAAAATTTCCGATATGAAGAGCGACGGGTTGCACGCAGTCAGAGGTGGAAGGGTATCATGAGGGAAAGCGGGTGGATCACTTTCGTTCCACGAACACGACGCTCTTGTCGGGTCCTCGGATGCCTGCGCTGGCGAACGCGCCGGGCGCCCTGCTGATCAACGAGCTCATCAACGCACCATGATCGGGGGTTCTGCACCAGGCGTTGAGCTGCACCTGGGTTCCCCCTTCCACCAGTTTCACGTTCACCACTTCTGGGGCCGGATTCTGCAACACGCGTGGATCGCTTTTTGCCAGAGCCAGCAAGACTTCATGAGCATGGTTCAGATCGTGGCCCGCGCCCACAGACATGACCAGCTCCGCACGACGCAACGGGTTGGCGGTGTAGTTCGTGATAATGCCACCCATGATCGACGAGTTGGGGATAATGATCTTCTTGTTGTCCGGAGTATGCAGAGTGGTGGAGAAAATCTGCACCTCCTCCACCACCCCCTCCACACCCGCCGCCAGCACCACGTCGTCCTTCCGAAAGGGTCGGAATACGATGATGAGGAATCCCGCAGCGAAGTTTGAGAGCCCACCCTGCAAAGCCAGGCCGATCGCAAGACCACAGGCGGCGATCACAGCAGCGAAGGTCTTGGTGTCGATACCCAGCTTCTCAAGAGCAGTGACGATGACGAAGGCCATCACCCCGGCATGGCCAAGGTTTCCGAGAAAGTCTCCCACCGTGGCGTCGATCTTCCTTCGAGCCAGCAAGCCCTTGATGGCGTTGCGCACCAGACCCGCGAAGACATACCCGGCCAGCACAATGAGAATCGCCAGCCCAATGTTAACCGTCCACATGGCCAGCTCGCCCGGAAGCCCGGTGGCTTCCTCAAAGCGATTAGCAAGTCCGCGCGTCGCAAGGCTGACCCGGTCCGGACTGGCTGGATCGGGGGAAACCGGGCTGGCTGCCTGAGCCAGGATCGGAGACCAGGAAAGATTCAACATAGAATAAACTCCTGTTGTTGTTTGTTTGGAGAGAGCGGCGAGATGCAGATCATTGGCTCAAGCCGGAAGATTCTTTTCAAGGAACGTCAGAAAGTTCCCATGAAAGATGCCTTCCACATCTGCGGCCGAATAGCCGCGCTTCTCGAGGATTGCTGAGATCTTTGTGAGATCGGCGATGGATTTGACGTCCAAGGGCGTCTGCTCAAAACCATAGGCGCCATCAAGGTCTGATCCCAGCCCCACGTGTCTGGCATTGCCCGCAATCTGGCAGATGTGATCCATGTGATCGACCACCTGCTCCAG
This sequence comes from Verrucomicrobiota bacterium, assembly GCA_016871475.1. Classification (GTDB taxonomy): domain Bacteria; phylum Verrucomicrobiota; class Verrucomicrobiia; order Limisphaerales; family UBA11320; genus UBA11320. The sequence goes on along the minus strand of VHDG01000027.1, from coordinate 4,047 downwards.
GGTGAGCCCTTCCCCTTCGGGCGTATTCTTGCCTCTCACCCACCCCGGAACCAGCATCCAGGCATCCATGACCGCCCCGATCACCGCTCCACGACGGATCAGCTCGCGAATCATGTCATCGCTCAGCTGACGATGGTTGGGCACGAGTGCCCGGCAGTTGTGGTGACTGGCCCAAACGGCTCCCTGCCAGCATTCCAAAGCCTCCCAAAAGCTTTCATCGCAGAGGTGAGTGGCGTCCAGAATCATTCCCAGCCTCTGCATCTCGGAGAGCAGCTCTCTCCCACGCGGTCCCAACCCTCCGGTGGCATCGGTCCCTTGAGCATACCGGCCCGGACCATAGTGGGCTGGACCGATGGCTCTGAGCCCCTGTGTAAACGATCGTTCGACATAAGCAGGCGTCACCATCGAGTCCGCGCCTTCCAGGCTCAGCACGTATCCGATCGGCCCCTTCCAGGCCGGGTCGCGCCACCGCTGCACCTGCGCCTTCAGCCCTGCCTGGTCACGGATTGAAACAAGCTCGCCTCGCTCCTCCATTGTGCGATACCACGCCAGTTGCCCCTGGGTCTGCGCCCAAGCCTGTTCAGGCGAATTCCAGCCGGGCAAGGAGTTCGTCGGTTTCACATAGCGGGCGATCTGGGTCGCCACGCAGATCCCGATTCCAGCCTTCCGCATCTCCTCAAAGGAAACAGTCGCTTTACCGCGATCCGGCTTGTCCTTCAGATGCGCCTCGCGTTGTCGGATGACCTCCAAAGGTTGAGTCAGATCACGATTCCACTCCATGGCGTTCATCGCCAGGTCCAGATGTGCGTCGAGTATCATAAGTCCAAACGATCTTCCGTCGGGTTCACTTCGGCTGAGGACTGACCGACATGGGCTTCAGGGTCATGGGATCCCGCAACGGCAGATCTACCAATGGCCCCGCGACGAGCGACCCAAGCGTCACAGCATGGTTGGGATGTCCCTTGAGAATCTCCGCCTTCTGGCCGACAACCAAAACAACCGCGCGCTTGAGGTCGAGGTATTTTGCGGCCACCCGCTGCACATCCTCGCGCGTCACCGACTCAATGCGGGAGCGGTAGTTCCTCCAATAGTCAGGATCCGTGGCAAACCGGCCGGTGACCTCTTCGTCAGCGAAGGCGTCCGCCACCTGGGCGCGGGTCGAAAAACGCTGCGGCAAATTGTCGATGAACACGCGTCGGGCAGTCTCCCATTCCTCCTGTGACACTTGCTCGGTCGCGATCCGCTTCATCTCCTCCATGACAATCGAGGAGGCGTAGGCCACGGTCGCAGACTTGGACTGAAACCCGGCATGGAAGGGTGTGGCGTAATAAGTTCCGCCCCGGAAAGTCGAGAAAGCCGAGTAGGCCAGCCCCTCGTCGGATCTGACGCGATTCATGATTCGAGAGGTGAATCCGCCGCCCCCCAGAACCATGTTCATCACAGCCACCGCAAAGTTATCGGGGTTGTCCCTGCGGATTCCCGGAAGCAGGACGGCAACGCGTCCCTGATTGACGTCCTTTTCCACCATATAGACTCCGGGTTTGGCAAAGTCCGCCGTGGATGGGACTGGAGGAGCGGACTCACCAGGGTAAGGCCAAGCAGCGAACAACTCTTCGAGCCTGCGGCTCATCGCCTCACGATCGAAGTCGCCGCTCACGGCAGCGACCATGTTCCTCGGGTGAACCCACTTCTTGTGGAACGAGTGGAGGTCTTCCTGCGTGACGGACTCGACCGAGGCCTGGGTGGGAATGCGGTTCAGCCAGAAACCCTCACCATAGGCCAGCCGTGTCAGCTCCCGGTCCTCAATGTCAGAGGAATCGTCGTTGCGCTGTTTCATCCCCTGGATCGTTTGCTGTTTGAGCAGGTCGAGCTTGTTGGTCTGGAACCGGGGTTGGTTCAGCGCCTCTCTCAGAATCTTGAAGCCCTCGTCCAAATCCTTGCTCAGAAGGTTCAAGCTGACGGTGTAACGCGCTTCCGACAGGCTGGACGAAAAGTTTGCGGCGAGGAAGGCGAGACGCTCATCCAGATCTTCGGCCGATTGCGAAACTGTTCCACCCCGGGATACCAGATACCCTGCCATCCCTCCCACACCTTCCTTCCCTTCCGGATCCAGGTAATCGCCCGCGCGCACGTGGATCACCACCTGAACAAGCGGGAGTTCACGGCTGGGCACCAGATAAGCCACGGGGCCGCTCTTGAGCTCGAGTCGATGCTCCTGTGGACGGGGGGGCTCATACGTCAGGGGAGGGAATTTCAGTTTTTCGGGACGATCCGGGATCTCTGCGGCACCGATGGAACACGAAAGGAACAACGGCAGGAAGGCAGGCAGTGCGGACCAAACGACGGACTTGAGTGAATGAAAGTTCATAAGCTCAGCAATGGGATGATGGCTGGTCACTTCTTCTGAAGTTCGGCAATTCGTGACTCCACAGCCTTTCGATACAGCCGCATGAAGACTTTCCGTTTTGGATCTCCATCCCCGGCCTGGTCGAGGCTCTTGATCGCCTGCTGCAGGCGCTCAACACTGGTCTCGGCCTTGATCTGTGAGGTCAATCGCATCATGACCGGCTTCTGATCCGGAGCCAGGGCTGCAAAATCGTCGTCGCCTCCCGACCCCGAACCGCCTGGTTTTCGGGTGTAAACACCGACAGCCCGCTTCTCCTTCGTGAAGTATGTCGAGGCAACTCGTTGAACATCCTGGGCGTTGACAGCCTGAATCTTGGGACCTGCCGAGTTGATCTCCTCCCAGTCACCCAGGCCGGCGCTGAAAATAAGCTGGTTCAGGATGGGAAAGTTTGAGGAAAGCCTTCGATACTCGGCAGCCGCGAAGTTGTTCTTAACCTTCTGCAATTCCTCGGGAGGGGGCGGCTGCGACTTCAGCTCATCAATGGTCTGATAGATCCCCTGCTCCACCTCCTCAGGGGTCTTCCCATCACGAGCCTCCCCCGTGATGTTGAACACGCCTCCGTACTTTCTTGAGAACTGTCCCCCCTGCACTTCGGTGGCCACCTGACTCCCCATGACAAGCTTCTTGTAAAGACGACCGGTCCTCGTGGAGAGGATCTGGGACAGAACCTGAAGTGCGTAGGAGTCCTTGTGCTGGAACGGAACGGTATGCCAGTAGATATCGACCTGGGGATTCGCCTCAGCCTCGGCGTACATCCTTTTCTCGGCGAGCTGCGGATTCACCAGGGGCACAAAGGGAGCCGGGTCCCTGGGTCCCCGGGGAATCCTTTCGAAATAACGCTGCGCGAGCGAGATCGCATCGGCTGCCTTGAAGTCCCCGACCAGAATCAAGGTGATGTTTTGGGGGCTGTAATACATCGTGAAGAACTCGTCCGCCTCGGCTTTGGAAATGGATGAGATATCCGCTGGCAACCCCACCGTCGGCCAGCCGTAAGGGTGATTCTCCCAGAACAATCCCTCAAAGCTCTCCGCGAACTTGCCCAGAGGGGTGGACTCGGTACGCATACGACGCTCCTCGTAAACCACATCGCGCTCCGCGTAAAACTCGCGGAAGACAGGTCGAAACAATCGTTCCGACTCCATCCACATCCAGAGCTCGAGCTTGTTCGCAGGCACCGTAATAAAATAGCCGGTGAGGTCCGGGTTGGTGAAAGCGTTCATTCGCGTCCCACCGTTTTTCGTGTAAACGAGGTCGAATTCATTCTTCACGAGAATCTTGCGATGTTCCTCGATCAACGCTTTGAAGTCCTTCTCCAGCTCACGATATCGCTCCGTCTTGTTCTCGAGCTTGAAGGGATCATCGATCTCGCCCCGGCGAAACTTCTCGCGAACCTTCTGATCCTCGGCACGCATGAGATCCCTGACCCGTTCCTGTTCGGCGATGATTTCAAGGTCACGCTTCGCGTCTTTGGTGCCCAGGGTGGGGGTCCCTTTGAACATCATATGTTCGAAGAGATGAGCCATGCCTGTGATACCGGGTCGTTCATTGGCACTACCCACATGAGCGACCCATCCGCCGGCGATCGAAGGTTCGTCATGCCTTGGAGCCAGGAGGAGCTTCATTCCGTTGCTCAGGACATG